>NZ_JAEQCT010000041.1:0-34153 GCF_020738205.1 Microcoleus sp. PH2017_24_DOB_U_A | reverse complement strand
GGGTTTCTACGAATATTTTCAGTGAAGTACGAAAAATAAGGGAAGAAACCCGGTTTCTGAGATTAGCGTACACCCAGACTTTGTAAGTAGCGAGAAACCGGGTTTCTACGAATAATTTCAGTGAAGTACGAAAAATAAGGGAAGAAACCCGGTTTCTGAGATTAGCGTACACCCAGACTTTGTAAGTAGCGAGAAACCAGGTTTTGTAGAACTTTTAGGAACCTACAAATATTTCTGCAATAGCAAACCCATTTTCTCCTTAGTTGCGGGAGGTACTTTGTCCAGTGGAGTCAGAATTGCATATTTCAAAGCTGAATGTGCCTCAGAAACTGGAGGATTTTCTGTTAATCTGCGGACTGTTTCTTGAATTACTTTTTGGGCATTTTCGGCATTGCGGTGTAAGTTGGCGATTACCATTTCTACTGTTACGCTGTCGTGTTCTTCATGCCAGCAGTCGTAATCGGTAACTAATGCTAAAGTTGCGTAGGCAATCTCTGCTTCTCTGGCTAATTTTGCTTCGGGTAAATTAGTCATCCCGATGACTGTCGCATCCCAACTGCGGTAAAGATTTGATTCTGCTTTGGTGGAAAATGCGGGGCCTTCCATGCAGACGTAGGTGCCGCCGCGATGCAGGGAAACGTCGGCGAGGTTCAAGGATTCGATCGCGCTTACCAACACTTTAGCCAATTCGCCGCAAATCGGATCGCCGAAGGTGATGTGACCGACTATTCCTTCTCCGAAAAATGTAGAAGCTCGATTTTTTGTGCGATCGATAAACTGATCTGGCACTACCATATCTAAAGGTTTGGCCTCTGTTTTTAGGGAACCAACCGCCGACGCTGAGATTAAATACTCAACTCCTAGACTCTTCATGGCATAGATATTTGCCCGATAGGGGACTTCCGAGGGCAAATAAGTGTGATTGCGGCCGTGTCTGGCCAAAAATGCAACGGGCGTACCGTCTAAGGTTCCCACAATGGCTGCATCAGATGGCGCGCCAAAAGGTGTATCGATTTTTACCTCTTCAACATCCTTGAGGGCTTCCATTTTATACAAACCGCTGCCGCCGATAATGCCGATTTTTGCCTGTGCCATTTTACCCTCTGCCTCAGTTTTACAACATTGATTCTATCGAGCTATTGTTAAGTTTGCGTTAAAATAATTTAATTTTTATAGCGATTGCGATCGTTTATACACTGTTTTGTCACAAGATATGTATGATCTTAATCACAATGTATCTTTACAAAATCTTTAAAAATAAAGGTACAGGGTTCTGTTATCTATTTTCAGGGTGTTAAAAAAATGACAGTCAGTTCTGCTAGCGTACCTAAGATCGCGATCGAGGCGATCGTCCAACGAATCTTTGCTTTCCGCCAAATTACGCCTCTCGACAGGCGGCTGCTGAAGTCTGCAATGCTTTCGACAAACCGTCTCAACGAAAAGGATCGGTGTCAGATTAACCGAGTGCATCAGGGCATCCAAGATGGATTGATTCTGGTTGTGGAATAGATAGACTTTTAAAAAGGGTGCTTCAGTCTGTATCTGCTGGCAGTTATTTTCGGGAGATCATCTGATTTTGGCGATCGAATTTTGAAATAAAAAATAAGATAATCTCGGATAGTTTCATTTGTCCGCAGCTAGAAAGGGCGATCGTTTTGTTAAAGTTTTACTGGCTGCGGATGTCCAGGATTCGGCATTAACTATTGCGAGTTAAAATTTAGCAGCCAAAAGTGTTTGTAGGGTGTGTCGCTATGAATAATCCCTAAAAAAGATTCAAAATCTCGTAGCGACGCACCGACAAGATTTGAGGAAACAACCTCTGTTTTGCTCGGCACCACAAAATTTGGTGCTTAGCAAATTTTTTTCATGCTTGTAAGCTGTACCGCATTTAATACGATTTTTGGAAAAAGATTGCTACACAATAAATGTTTGGTTTGTTTCTCAAAAATTTATTGTCAATAGAAAAAGGTACGTTGTTGCGCTTCAGCGCTCTTTATCTATATATCTAAAGAGGGCTGAAGCCCAACAACGTACCTTAAAGATTTAGGATTGGTATTATTAATTAAAATTTAGCAGCCAAAAGCCTGTATAAGTCATGCCGCTATCATCGGGCTGGACTAAGAGAAAATGCAATCCTTTACTCGATTGTTTGCGCTGTTGGTAAGTTTCGGCGGCGGCTTTTACTTCGCTATCTTCAAAGGTGGCGACAACCCATCGATCGGCTAATCCAGCTTCCAATATCAATCCGTCGGGAGCTCCGGCGATATAGTTCAAGGCGAAGGGTTTGGCTTCCTGAAGCCATCTAGCTAGGCGCATTGACTGTCGCCCGCCGTCAATTACTACTCCGGGTACGGGTACTGTTGAGGCTAAACCCAAGTTCAGGGGTAATAGCAATTCGGGCATTTCTAAGATGGGGATGGGACGCCCTTGGATGGCTTCTAGGATGTCGCCCGCCGATAGGGATGCAAAACGCCAGGTATCGCCCCAGAGATTTTCGGGTAGGGGGATGGGTGGAGGAGTTTCTAGGTCGATCGCCCGATAAGCTTCATTAGTATAATTAGGCAGACTGGAATATTCTCGATCGCGTTGTTGCAGCAGGGTTTTGAGGGCGGCGGTGCGCCGAGTTGCTTCTACTTTGACGCCCAAAACTTTGCCCGCTGCTTCGATTAAACTGAGAGATTGAGGTCTAAATACTTGGATGATGTCGGGCAATTTCTGGGTTTGAACTTGCTGGAATTGGGCGGCTAGCCAATGGGAGTTGGCTTCCGACTGCCGGCAAAGGGCGCTAAATTGAAATGTTTGTGCGGAGTCGCAGATGAGGAGTTCCCACAATGGTTTGCCGGTTTCGTCTCGGAGAGGGCGGCGGTAGAAATCGGCTTGCCAAATACGCATGGGAATTAAAAAATCAAGTCAAGTTGACTCGATTATTTTAATCTGGTTTGGATTCGCGATCGGGATTTTGCGGTTTTCTCGCGGGGGCTTACGTTTTACCGCCGTTTCAAGCCCTAGACAGGGAAATATGGGTTTTCCGGCTTAAGCGTGATGCAATTTTTACTGCTTTTTTATTTAGCGTTTCAATCCCTGATAGGGATTTATGGGTTTTCCGGCTCGCCGACTAACTTAGAGAGTTGAAATTCGAGGTTTCAATCCCTGATAGGGATTTATGGGTTTTCCGGCGAAAGAAAGGAAGGAAGAGCAGGATATTGAGGAGGAAGGTTTCAATCCCTGATAGGGATTTATGGGTTTTCCGGCTTTGAATCGATTCAGTCCAACTCGGCATCTCGGACACAGCCTCAACGTCAATGTTTCAATCCCTGATAGGGATTTATGGGTTTTCCGGCTCCCACATGGTCAAGAAAGTATAGTCAAAATCGTGTTTCAATCCCTGATAGGGATTTATGGGTTTTCCGGCACTTATGGCAATTCCATCGGTAGTGCAGGGGACGATCAAGTTTCAATCCCTGATAGGGATTTATGGGTTTTCCGGCAACACAAAGTCGCTGCTTTGGCGGTTTACGTGAAGTTTCAATCCCTGATAGGGATTTATGGGTTTTCCGGCGCTATCACTCTTCATCAATTCATAGCCCATTTCGGAGTTTCAATCCCTGATAGGGATTTATGGGTTTTCCGGCGAGATTCGTAATTTAAAACAATGTTCTTTGGCAAAGGTTTCAATCCCTGATAGGGATTTATGGGTTTTCCGGCAGCAAAGTAAGCTCTTAGAAGGTATTCATTGGGGTTTCAATCCCTGATAGGGATTTATGGGTTTTCCGGCGGAGTCGATCGGGTTGTTGCTATCCACACTGAAAATGTTTCAATCCCTGATAGGGATTTATGGGTTTTCCGGCCGAACATTGAAAAAGGAATAGAAAAATGAAAAAGTGCGTTTCAATCCCTGATAGGGATTTATGGGTTTTCCGGCTGAGACCGCATCTTTAATGGATAAGCGGCTGGTACTAGTTTCAATCCCTGATAGGGATTTATGGGTTTTCCGGCTAGGGTGAGAAGTAGGAGGAATATTCTTAAATGCCTGTTTCAATCCCTGATAGGGATTTATGGGTTTTCCGGCTATCAAGGGGGCAAATTTATACTGTGCATCCAGGAGAGTTTCAATCCCTGATAGGGATTTATGGGTTTTCCGGCAAGCCAGATTTTGGCTCAAATCTGGACTCAGAATAAGCTAAAGTTTCAATCCCTGATAGGGATTTATGGGTTTTCCGGCGGTGTAGTGATGGTGACCTACATAAAGAATCGGGGGCTAGGTTTCAATCCCTGATAGGGATTTATGGGTTTTCCGGCGGTGCGGTATCAGACTTGCGAAAGGTAGTCCGTGTAGTTTCAATCCCTGATAGGGATTTATGGGTTTTCCGGCGCAAATTGTCTTCAAAAATACGGCGGGTGCGAAAGTTCGTTTCAATCCCTGATAGGGATTTATGGGTTTTCCGGCTTTAAAGCTTCAATTTCATCATATTGGCGATCGGTTTCAATCCCTGATAGGGATTTATGGGTTTTCCGGCTTAAGCCCGGTTGTTTCGTTGCTGCATCAGATGGGTTTCAATCCCTGATAGGGATTTATGGGTTTTCCGGCTTGTGGGCAAAGCGTGGGTTGCTCAGTAAGTAGGGGGAAGGCTCAGTTTCAATCCCTGATAGGGATTTATGGGTTTTCCGGCAAGGAAACCGCTGCCGTCCTACCTTGCAAACGAGTTTCAATCCCTGATAGGGATTTATGGGTTTTCCGGCACCGCCCCATTGGTGGCGCTGGGGAGTGTTGCCTTTGTTTCAATCCCTGATAGGGATTTATGGGTTTTCCGGCAGAAATTGCACCGGCCCGCCACCGGCACCGCACCCGAGTTTCAATCCCTGATAGGGATTTATGGGTTTTCCGGCACTCAGAGGCAGGGCAAGGAGAAATTAAGATTCTCAAAGTTTCAATCCCTGATAGGGATTTATGGGTTTTCCGGCTCAACCCGTGCTGAAGCATCAGCAAACTTTTGCCCCGTTTCAATCCCTGATAGGGATTTATGGGTTTTCCGGCCTTCAAGCTATTTGGGCTAGTGAATCAGAATTTGCGTTTCAATCCCTGATAGGGATTTATGGGTTTTCCGGCTGCTGTGAGTTTTGTTGAATGGGGCAATTATCAAGAGTTTCAATCCCTGATAGGGATTTATGGGTTTTCCGGCTTCCGGCGAGAAGTTTCCGAATTACTTCTAGAATGCAGTATCGTTTCAATCCCTGATAGGGATTTATGGGTTTTCCGGCGTAATGAATACCAGCTTTAATGCGGTGGTTGCGGGGATTTGTTTCAATCCCTGATAGGGATTTATGGGTTTTCCGGCGCGCCAGCGCCGGAAATTGCCTTGCTTACTACATCCCGGTTTCAATCCCTGATAGGGATTTATGGGTTTTCCGGCCGCCCGCTCCAGAAGCCTTGCTGTATTTGGTTTTCAAGGTGCAGTTCCGTGAATCTAAAACTAAAGTACCATTCTAGCCTTCGGCTTGTCAATCCCCAATTTTTCATACTCACTCCAAAACGTTATCCTGTAAAGCTTCCAGACTTTCCGTGAATCGTTTTTTCAGAAGAGGGGCATCAAATCCTTGCGGAACATGAGTTTGAGCCAAAAAATTTCATACCCCTATTTTAACAGCTACCGGTTCACGGAAACTAAGCAAAAAATATTGTTCGATCGCGCGATCGAACAAAACCACGCCCTCAATCCTACGCAAAACCCATCAAAAACAGATGCTGCGATCGCTTCGTTCCTCGCAATCACATAATACCCGATCGATAAACAAGTCTTGACCCGATCGCACAACAGCTATCATAAATAAACCATCAACCTCTATCATCCTCGCCGCATCATGAACCCTGCCCTCACACAATTTGGCACTCAAATGTCCCAACTCACAGGAGTTCGGGCAATTATGAAAGATATTATAGAAACACTCAGAGCCGGCCACGGGCAGGAATTTATCAATTTGAGCGCCGGAAATCCGGTGATTTTGCCGGAAGTCGAGCAATTGTGGCGCGATTGCACTGCGGAACTTTTATCGAGTCCCGAATACGGCGAAGTCGTTTGTCGCTACGGTTCCAGCCAAGGTTATCAGCCGTTTATCGATGCAGTATTGGCCGATTTTAACCAGCGTTACAACCTCAATTTGACCGATCGCAACATCCTAATTACTCCCGGAAGTCAATCAATCTACTTCTACGCAGCCAACGCTTTCGGAGGCTACACCACACCAGTCGCCGACACTTCCGATCCGAAATCTCAAATCCGCAACCTAAAGTCGATCGTCCTTCCGTTAAGCCCAGACTACACCGGTTACGGCGGCGTCAGCCTAATTCCCGAAGCAGTCATCGCCTGCAAACCCACGCTAGATATTGATGCAGCCGCCCACCGATTCAAATATCGCCCGGATTTCAGCCAACTTTCCATTGATGAAACCAGCGGTTGCGTCATCTTTTCCCGTCCCTGCAACCCCACCGGCAACGTCCTCACCGACGACGAAGTGCAGAAAATAGCCAATTTAGCAGCCGCTTTCGACGTGCCGGTGTTAGTCGATTCCGCCTACGGGCCTCCCTTCCCCGCCTTGAACTTTACCGAAATGAAGCCGATTTTCGGCGGCAATATCGTCCACTGCATGAGTTTGTCGAAGGCCGGATTACCGGGTGAAAGAATCGGAATTGCGATCGGCGATGAAGGAATTATTCAAATATTAGAATCTTTTCAGACCAATATGTGCATTCACTCGCCGAGATACGGACAGGCGATCGCAGCTAGGGCCATTAAGTCCGGCGCCCTAGCCGACATTTCCCTCAACGTAATTCGCCCGTACTATCAAAGCAAATTTGCAGTAGTTGAAAGCACGCTAGAACACGCAATGCCGAAGGATTTGCCATGGTTCTTGCACCGAGGCGAAGGAGCAATCTTTGCCTGGTTGTGGCTCAAAGATTTGCCAATGACTGATTGGGAAATGTATCAAGAATTGAAAAAAGTCGGCGTGATTGTGGTACCGGGAAGTTCTTTCTTCCCCGGTTTGCGGGAAGATTGGCAGCACAAGCACGAGTGTTTGCGAATTAGTTTGACTGCGACAAATGATGAGATTGAAACTGCGATGAAACGTTTGGCTCAACTGGTAGAAAAAGTTTATCAATAGCAGTTGTCAGACAGATGAGGTACGTTGTTGGGCTTCAGCCCTCTTAGTTTAAGCGGTTATGTAAGCTGTCAGTCATATAGCGGTTCTCAGAAAGATGAGGTATGTTGTTGGGCTTGGGCCCTATACGTTTAAGCGGTTATATAAGCTGTCAATTATACCTCATCTTTTTGAGAAAGGCTATATCTTAATTTGTTATTAGATGACACGGCGGTTTTTACCGCCCGTCTTCTTTGTACTCGTTACCAGAACGAACCAGTTATAGCATTTATCAGAAAGATGATGAATGTAAATGGAGTTTTTGATGCCACCTCGCTTAGTATATAATCACTACTCTCAGAGGGCCCAAGCCCAACAACGTACCTTACTTTTTTGAGAACCGCTATATATCGTTTATGGTTGCATCGGAATGATTTAACCTTACTAGGGCGCAGAGGACACAGAGAGAGAATAGAGAGATTAATACAGGAGGATGAAGAGTGGATTTGATATTAAACCAGAAGCGCCTTCTTCCTTCTTCCTTCTTCCTTCCTTCTTCCTTCGATCGACTACAATTTAATAAATATAATTAGAGGCACGGTAGTTATGGCAGTGCAATTAATCAAAAGATTGCTCACCGTAGAAGAATATCATTTAATGGGTAAAGCTGGTATTTTTCCCCAGGGCGATCGCGTAGAATTGATCGAAGGAGAACTTGTACAAATGGCAGCCATTGGAACTCGCCACGCCGGATGTGTCAACCGCCTCAACAGACTCTCGGCTGCAATTCCCGAAACAAGAGCGATTATTGCTATCCAAAATCCTGTTCAGTTGACCGATCGCACTGAACCTCAACCTGATGTAGTATTTCTACAACCCCGTGCTGATTATTATTCAACGGCACATCCTACACCATCAGAAGTTTTGCTGTTGATAGAAGTATCTGATAGTACGGTGGATTACGATCGAGATGTGAAAGTTCCCATTTACGCGCGATCGCAAATTGCAGAGGTTTGGCTAGTAGATTTAGAAGCACAATGCTTAGAAGTATACCGCCAGCCAACACCCAACGGTTACAGTTTAATCCAAAAGTTTTGGCGCGGTCAACAAGTTTCGCCTCTAGCATTTCCTGATTGGGAAGTCAATATCGATTTCATACTCGGATAGTTGCAGCAAGGGGAGCATCTCAGTTTTTCATTTATAGTGCGAGCGTCCTCGCTCGCGAGTATTATACACCTCGCGAGCGAGGACGCTCGCACTACAATAAAAAATATTTTTTGCAACAATGAGATGCTCCCGCAGCAAGCATTCCCAATTACCCATTCCCAATTACCCATTCCCAAAATTAAACTACCCGATAAACAAAACTTAAAGTCGCCCAAACATTCACATCCAAAGCCAAATCATCCGTCGATATCCCCAGTTTCTGCACGCCCGGAATACTAGCCACGTGCAAATCTTCCAACACAGCCCGCGCCACATTTAAAGGATTCAACAACATCACCGGCAAAGTATCCCTTGTTTGCTGCATTTCCGCTGCTATTGCAGCCAAAGTGCGATCGAACGAATTCTCACTAACTATAATCAAGGTTTCCGCCAAACCCACAGCCCCAGACACCGCCAAGCCCAAAGCCCCAGCCGCTGGCACGCTCAAATTATCCCCAGGGGCGATCGCCATTGACATCGCACCAGCATCACTTTCAGCCTGATAATTCATCGCCAACAACCGTCCAGCGGTATCCGAGGAAAACACCGCAGCATAAACCGGGCGATCGCTCTCGTTATATAATCTATATTGAATTCGGCTGCCGATCGGCAAACTTAGTATACCCAAGTTACTCGATTTCTCGCTTGGAGCGCTCAGGGGTTCCAACCGGTAATCACCACTCGCCCGCACCGACTCCCGCTGCACCATCACCCGGGCTTGCGGCGCTAGAGTTGCCAAAACCGCCCGCACCTTCAGCCGCGAAGATGTCTCATTGACAGTCAGCCGCAGCAACTTCCCCGCCTGTAAAGCTTTCAACTGCGGAATCAACCGCTGCACCGCCACCTTAACGGCTTCTCCCCCGTCGCCCTGAGTGTCGGGAATCAGCATTTGGCTGACAGAAAACAAACCGTAGCGGCCTTGATACAAAGCAGGCTCGTAAGCCGCAGGAGTCTGAGCGACAATGGTTTCAGAGACTCTCCCGAACCGAAAGTCAGCCGGTTGCTCGCTCCCTACGGCTGAAACTTGCGGTACAGTCGCGAAAGCACTGGTAGCATCCACCCGCTCGATTCGTTCCAAACCAGAGTCTAAAGCTACTGTCAAACCGATGTTTCGCGGCAATACCCGAATTTCTTCCCTCACCAAATCGCCGGCTGTTAATTGCCCTTTTGTACGATCGAGCTTATCTAAAATTTGAGCTTTTGCAGACAAACCGGTGCGCGATCGCAGCAACAGTCGTGAAGTATAGTTGCTATTCTCTAGGGAATCGCTGTCGATCGATTTAACCGACGAATCCACAGCAAACACCGAGCCCTCGCAGCACTCCAAAACCCCAGCCGACAACCCGCCCAGCCACAACTGCACAGTTTTGCCGCCATCTTCCACCGCCGTCACAGCC
Source organism: Microcoleus sp. PH2017_24_DOB_U_A (assembly GCF_020738205.1). Lineage (NCBI taxonomy): Bacteria > Bacillati > Cyanobacteriota > Cyanophyceae > Oscillatoriales > Microcoleaceae > Microcoleus > Microcoleus sp. PH2017_24_DOB_U_A. The sequence continues at coordinate 24,416 of NZ_JAEQCT010000041.1, read as the reverse complement.
CCGTCAGCAGCAGCGGAATTTAACATTAAACTTGTGGCAAAATTCAGCGCCGGTGCGGTTGTTAAATTGTCAGGGCGAATTTGCGGTTGCTGCGATAATCCCGCTATTTGCTCGACTGCGCCCGCCGCCCGACTAAAACTGACGCTGAAACTGCTAGCCGGAGTCGCTAACCACAGACTTTGGGTGAGGGCGTAGGTAAACAAACCCGCAGTAAATCCGTTCCATTCTTGTTCCCCGGCGATTTGGGAATTGGCGGCCGCACTCAGCAGGGCGATCGCAGAACCATTGTTTTTGCCTGACTGGAGACCTTCGGCAAACGTTAATTCTGCGAGGCTTGGCTGCCCGATGGTGGGGCGCGGACGGGAACGGATGCGAAAGTTGCCGTTTTTGAGGAAACCCGGGTAGGTGTGACTGGTGTCGAGGATGGCGATCGCATTTTCTGTGGCGAGCGATCGTACCAACTGCAACACCGTTTCCTCTAAAATATCGTTGACCGATCGATTTTCTAACAGCGGTACCACGTCATCAGCAGGTACTAAACTGTTTTGCATTTTTGCCGGAGAGTCTCCAACACTAACTCGACTACCGCAGCCGCTAAAGTGAAAAACCACCACATCACCCGGTTTTGCTTGTTCCCTCAAATGAGTTACAAAAGCCGTCTCGATATTGTCCCTGGTAGCGCCAGCATCAGTCAAAGTCAGAATATCCGACGGCGCAAACCCAAACCGATATACCAGCAATTCCCGCTGCAATTCCACATCCGTCACACAGCCGTGTAGGGGCGAATCTGGATATTGGTCAACCCCCACCAACAAAGCCAATTTACGCGCTGTTGGCTGGGCTAAAGCTTCCAAGTAGCGCGATCCCAACCGCAACCATCCAGCCTCGCTGATTCCGATGGCGGCCAGCACCCGGCCAGCTTGCTGCAAAAATTCCCGCCGCTTGAGTCCCATTTTTAAAGAGTTTTGAATTTTATGTTTTGAATTTCAAGTTAAATACCCCTCTCTAATTTTAGGGGCTTTCATTAGATTGTGACTTATACCAATTCTGAAAACTTATACAACATTAGTAGGATGCGTCGCAAATCTCAAAACCCTGGAATCCAGTAGATGCTGACTGTTAATTCTTAAGATATAGCGGTTCTCAAAAAAGTGAGGTATGCCCTAATGCCCGGTTTTGCGGGTTTTGCCGGCGCAGGCCTATTCCCTATTCCCAGTCGTACCTCATATGAGATCTCGAAAGGCTATAACTTCGGGAGCATCTCATTTTTGTAAAAAGCATTTTTTTCTTATAGTGCTGTCCCCGCTCGCGTATTATTACGATACGCGAGCGGGGACAGCACTATTAAATGCAAAACTGAGATGATCCCATAACTTCTAAGTTTTAACTTTTGAGTTTCAAGCTTAAATTTTACAATTTAAAACTCAAAACCCCCAACTCAAAACTATTCAGAATGCCACCAATACCAAAGTTCAAGACTTAAATCTCGTAACTAAAAATATTCATAGCCTTCGCCAATTCGGCGGCGACTTCGGGTCGAGAAAACTGCGGTGGTGGCAATTTTCCAGCGCGCAGCATCTCGCGCACTTTGGTTCCCGACAAATGCACCCGCTGTTCCGGAGTGCTGGGACTTGTTTTAGTTGTACCCATTTGTTCCGTCACCTTGCAATAGAAAGCGTGCTCGAATTTCATCGGCACAATTCCCAATTCAGAAGGCTCGAACTCGTCAAAAATGTGTTGGGCGTCGAAGGTGCCGTAATAATCGCCAACTCCAGCGTGATCGCGCCCGACAATAAAGTGAGTGCAGCCGTAGTTTTTGCGAATTAAAGCGTGAAAAATTGCTTCTCTGGGGCCGGCGTAGCGCATAGCCGCCGGATTAATTGCCAAGATTACGCGATCTTTTGGATAGTATTTATCTAGCAGGATTTCGTAGCAGCGCATCCGCACGTCAGCAGGGATATCATCATCTTTAGTTGTCCCGACTAACGGGTGCAAAAATAATCCGTCTACTGTTTCTAAGGCGCATTTTTGGATGTATTCGTGGGCCCGGTGGATGGGGTTTCGGGTTTGGAAACCGACTATGGTTTTCCATCCTTTTTCTTTGAACAGTATTCTCGATTTCGCCGGGTCAATTTGATATTGCGGAAACCGCGCATCTAGTTCGCGTTCCAGCAGCCAAACTTCGCCTGCGAGGTTCACTGACCCGGATTGGTCTACTACTTGAACGCCCGGGTGTTTGAGATCGTCGGTACGGTAGACGTTGAGGGCTTCTTCTTCTTTGCTGTAGCGGTATTTTTCTGCAAGTTCCAAGATACCGGCAAATTCACCAGCCGGGGAGTCGAGGCGGACTAAGGCGCCTTCGGTGAGGGTGTCGGCGACTGCTTCGCTGACTGAAAGGGTGATGGGAATCGACCAGGGGAGGCCGTTGGAGAGGCGCATTTCTTTGACTACCGATCGATAATCAGCTTCTACCATGAACCCTTTGAGAGGACTGAAGGCGCCGATCGCGATCATTTGCAAGTCAGAGATCGATCGATCCGAAAGCTGGACTCGCGGCAGGGACTCTGCTTTGTCGAAAAATTCCTGTCTTTGGTCTAGTGTAGCAATGCGGTTGACCAGGATGCCGCCGTGAGGGGCAATGCGGTCTGAATGCTGGCTCATGTCTATTTGAAGTTGGTGGTTTTAGCTGCCAGAATACATAGTACCAAGCCCAGGCAGTAAATCTACATTATTTTTTAATTTTTCTGAAGTTTTGCAGAATGCTGATGAAGGCGGGGCTGCGATTCTTTAAGGAATGAGAATTAAATAACTTACAATTTTAATTAAATTTTGGGACGGGCTAGAAGCCCATCCCACAAGAAAAAAGATTTTTGTGGGATGGGCTTCTAGCCCGTCCTAACTATTTTTGCAAGAGGTCTATTATTGTGGGATGGGCGTCCCGCCCGTCCCGAAAAGACGGGCGGGACGCCCATCCCACAAATATGTATAAGTTATTAACTTTTCGTTCCTAAACTCCAAACTCGCACTCCAAACACTCAACTTTTTTGTCCGATCGCGTGCGATCGATTACCATCATAAAAAAAGGTTTGTAGTAAGGTTTGTAGTGCGGACTTCAGTCCGCAAAATACCGCGGACTTCAGTCCGCACTACGAACGGCTGGTTAATCGATCGCACACAATATCACGTTTGCACTTGAAATTTTTCGGGTGCTATTCCCCAATTTACCCAGCTAATTGCTTCTTTAGCCGTTAGCACTTTTGGCGGCACTCGCAAAGCGTGAATGTGTCCCGTACTCGGACAAGTCATCTTCAACAAAAATATTGGCTCTATGTCAACATCATTCTCAATTTTCAACAAAGTATATTCTTGCCAAGTATCCAATTCTATTGCTTGCAATTCTTGACAAATTTTCGGATAGCCGATCGCCCCAATCAACACTCGCCGCACTTCCGCATTCTTTTCTCTTAGCAGCCATGAAGCCTCCCAAGACTCCGGCGCAACTTGACCGATGCTTTCGGGTAACAGCACGCCACGATAAGAGTATACTCTGAAGTTGTCAGCAAATTCGATGGCGGGCTGACATAAAGCGTGGAGCAAATATTCGCTGTCAAAATTAATTCTTCGCGGGCGATCGCACACAAAGCACTTTTTCTCAAACGGGTAAATCCAGCCGCAGTTTTCGACTAAGGCTTTAAAGGCTGAGTACAAAGAGCGATCGCACTCCAATCCTAACACCTCAATACAAAAATCTACCCAACTTCCGTGACAGGCCGAAAGTTCGGATAAGATCCAGTTATTATTATAGGTTATATTGACAAAAAATTGGTGAAATCTGCTGCCCAACTTCTTTGCTAATTTGGCATAAACTTCGTCTTTAACGTGAATTTGGAATTGACTTATCAGTTGAGCATATAGCGGGTTATAGAGTTGGCTGTAAATCTGATTTTCCAGTTTCCGGTCGAGTTGACTTCTTAATGTATCGTACAATTCATTATGAATTTTGTCTCGAATTTCGCTACCAGTTTCCAGACCCGAATCGCGTATCCTTAGCCGTTCAAGAGCTTCCAAAGCTATGTAAGGGCTGTCACAGAAAATAATTTCCGGTTCGCCCAAGCCGATGATGTTGTAGGCGGTGTTGATGGCGGCTGTCGCGATCGGGCGATCGAGTGGTGCGATCGACAGTCCAATTTGCCGCCACTTTTCGCGATAAATGGGAGTTAGCGCTGTTTGTTCGGGAGTTAGTGCGATCGTTGGTACTTTCATCTTGTTTTATTTTCGATTGAATAATTAATTTAGTGCGATCGTTAGGACTTGATTCCTCAAAAATAGAGAAGGACTGAAGTCCTCACTACAAACCTATTTTAGGATAGTAATTATAGCGGTTCTCAAAAAAGTGAGGTATGCCTGCGATGCCTATGCCCTATGCCCTATGCCCTATGCCCCATGCCCCATGCCCCATGCCCCATGCCCTATGCGTACCTCATGTTAGTGAGAAAGGCTATAGATTATTTGTATAAATTAACAATTTTTTGCAAAACCCCTAAAATTAGAGGAAGATTATCGAGATAATAAACATCATCATCAATAATTAAATTATTTCCTTTTAATTTAAGAAACCGCCAGACAACCCCCGAAGTTACACAGCCAAATACGGCAGGGATTGAGTTTTTTTGGCGTTCGTTAAATAGCTGAGCCGCCACCATTTGTGCAGCACACTGCGGCAGACAAGATTCTATTTCTCCGCCTTTTGTTTCTCTAAGTGCAAAAAATGGAACTTTAATTTCAAAATTCAACGGTGTCCCAGACAGTAGAAAGTCGCATTCTCCATGCAATCCCTGAGAAACATCTACATCAAATGCCCAACCGGAAAAAACAGAAAATTGTCTGTGATTTTTTTCTCTAAATTCTAACAAAATAGGAGAAATAATCCGTTCCGAACGTTCTTTTGCTGTTGTTACAGCAGTGTTAGAACTAATTTCGAGAGCTCTCCAAAGCCATTGGGATGGTTCTAAAGGAATAATTTTGGCACTCAAAATTGGACTGAGTGACATCTCCAATCCAAACCGCTCTTTTAATTGTTGGAAAGTGAAGGTTCTGTAGGACATATTTATCAGATAACTCGTTCAACAGTTGACAGTTGACAGTTGACAGTTTGAGAGCGACCTCTAACTAGAAGGAAGAGGATTGGAGTAATGAATATTATGATTTTAATTTCTCTCTCAAAGGGAGAGGTTTTCAACCAATTCTTTATGGTGAAAATAAACATCACTTTGAGATAGAAATCGAGTTGAAAAATGATAAACTAGCTTAAATAGTAAGGGAGCATCTCATTTTTATAAAGAGCATTTTTTTATGTGAGTGATGTCCCCCATCGCACGGGTTAGACAAAGCCCGGGCGATCGGGGACAGCACTATAAAGACAAAACTGAGAGGCTCTCAATAGCAATCCTTAAGGAATTTGTGAACGTCTCTCTTTTTTCTATCTCGCGACGATAAGTAAATCCTAATTTTTTCTTCCTTCTTTTTATCCTGAGCGACTTGTCAGCCAGCGTAGCCGAAGCGAGCCTTCTTCTCTCTGGCATCTTTCCAGGAAGTATCGAGCGCGCAAAGCATTTGTAGTGCTTTTCTCAGCTCGCAAGTCATTGACAGTTGACAGTTGACAGTTGACCGACTGAATGCCTAATGACTAATGCCCTAATGCCCAATCCCTCCGCTTCGCTTCGCCCAATCCCTCCGCTTCGCTTCGCCCAATGCCCAATGATTAATGACAAAAAAGAGATGCTCCCTCTTCTCTCTTCCTTCTAAACATTTAACCACTGAAGGAGTATCTTGGGCGCTGGCAACAAAATAATTAACAAAAGCCCGATCGCCAGCAACCCCAAAAAATCTCGCCTATCGTCCAATTCGCTGACATCATTCAACGCAGGTTCGTCGTTGAGAGGCGTCAAAAACAAAATAATTGCCCACAACAGCAAACCTTGTTCCAAAAAAGAAAGCAGCAGCATACAAATTCTGGCAAATTGCCCGATCGCCATACTAGCCCGCTGGCCAAACATCGCGTGTACAATATGCCCGCCGTCGAGTTGTCCCACAGGCATCAAATTAAATGCAGTCACGATCAAACCCAAATAGCCCGCCACCGCTACCGGATGCAAATTAATCGCAGTTTCCGCATTGAAAGCGCCGCCCAAGGTTAACTTGCTCAACAAAGTCATCAGCAGCGAAAATTTCGGACTAAAAGAGTCAAAATTTAACATTCCCGACTTGTCAGACAGCGGTACAATTGTCGAATGATCCAAACCCCAAATCAACAACGGCACTGTCGCGACCAAACCCGCCAGCGGGCCGGCAATACTGACATCAAATAAAGCTCGGCGGTTGGGAATTGGACTCCGCATTTGAATGAATGCACCAAAAGTTCCCAAGAAAAAAGGAACCGGAATAAAATAAGGCAAAGTCGTGCGAATTTTGTAGAATCTGGCAGCTAAATAGTGACCGGATTCGTGAATTCCCAAAATTGTAATGAGAGCCAAGGAATAAGGCAAACCCTGAAGCAACACATACGGGTTGGACTGCAAAATTTTTTCAGTGACTCCGGCAATTTGCGAGCCGACAATTGTAGTCGTAAACACCGTAATCAGCACCAAAGCTAATGCAAAAAATGGCCTGGTTACAGATTCAGTTTTGACCGAAGTTTCCCCGGATTGGTGGCTGGGATTGGGAACTATCGCAAAAAAAGGTTGACCACTCAAGCTATTTTGAAAGATGACTAAAAAGCGATCGCCAAAATGCTTCTGGACATTCTCCCGAATCGCCTGATAAGCCGCCTCCGGGTTCGTACGCAACTGTCCCCGACAAATGACAGCCTGCGCGCGAAATTCTAAATCTTGCAAAAAGTAAATTGACCAAGGAAAACAATCGCGCAAGCTCGCTTCTTCCTCGGAATCGATCGGGCGCAGGGGCGGTTTGGGCTCTGTCGGTTCACTTCCAGAGCCTGCTATCTGCTCAGCCGTGGAGGCGGTAATTTGCTTGCGCCCCAACTGTACCAAAAACCAGTACAAAAAAGGGCAAACCAGAAAAGGTATAATTACCAACTCGGGCGGTACTTTTTTGCTCGCGCCGTTAACTAAAAGCCAACCGCTCCAAATCAGCGCCGGCGCCATCATTACCAGCCACAGCAGCCATACCGGAGTTCGCGTGATGCGGCTGGTGCTGCTCTGCAACAAGTAGTAAGAGATCAACCCCAATACAAGCAACCATAGTAAAAAAAACATAATATTTATTCCATGCCTCTGAATATATCCTTGAAACAACAGACTTCAGTCTCCAAACAGCCCAGGCTCGTGCTGGAAAATATTTTTGCTTTCCCACCTAACCGGGATACGCTGGGTGCGACAGCTTATTTCATTGTAGAAAACGAATCGAACATCCTGGTAGATTGTCCCGCTTGGGATGAGATTAACCTAGCCTTTTTGCGGGAAAACGGCGGCGTGCGGCTGCTGTTTCTCACCCACCGCGGCGCGATCGCCAAGGCGCGGGAGATTCAGGAAGCCACGGGCTGCGATATCCTGATTCAAGAGCAGGAAGCTTATTTGCTCCCAGGATTGCAACTGACGGTTTTTGAGCGAGAATTTGCTGTGAGCGATCGCATAAAAGCATTGTGGACTCCCGGCCACTCTCCTGGTTCATCTTGCCTTTATGATACTGGCAGCGGTGGAGTGTTGTTTACCGGCAGACACTTGCTCCCCAATCGAGAAGGCGCTCCGGTACCGCAGAGAACGCCAAAAACTTTTCACTGGCCGAGGCAAATTAACAGCGTGCAGTCAATTATCGATCGATTTTCGCCTTCGACTCTTCAATATATCTGCCCCGCTGCGAATACTGGTTTTTTGCGGGGAAAAGGATCGATCGATCGAGCTTTTGAGCAATTAACTAATCTGGATTTAACAGTTTGTTTGCAGAATCAAGAACACCGGGCGGTTGAAACCGCGTCTATACAAGCAAAACCCGCCTCCGCGGGTTGAAGGAGACGGCGGTTTCAACCGCCGTCTTATCAATCGCGTATTGGGTTGAAATTACCTTATTTTCTTCAGTCCACGGAGGTGGACATTGTTTCTGTAGACGCGGTTTCAACCGCCGTTTTATGTTATTCCGCCGATTATTACCGCCGATTATTAGGGCCGATTATTACCGCCGATTCTTATGGAAAAAACCGAAAAACAAAAAATGCTCGCCGGCGAATTGTATCTAGCTGCGGATGAACAATTAATTGCCGATCGCCAGCGAGCCCGCCGCCTCGCCAGAATCTACAATTCTACCCGCGAAGACGAACCTGAGAAACGGTTAGAAATCCTTGGCGAATTGTTCGGTGCAATCGGCCCCAAAATTGAAATCGAGCCGCCTTTTTACTGCGACTTCGGCAGCAATATTTATGCGGGAAACGGATTGTACATGAATTTTGGCTGCGTGATTCTCGACTGCAATCGAGTTAACATCGGCGAAAATTTGCTGTGCGGCCCCAACGTGCAAATTTACACTGCTTTTCATCCCACCGATCCGGAAATCCGACTTTCTGGCCGAGATCTCGCCTCTGAAATTAATATTGGTAATAATGTTTGGATTGGCGGCGGAAGTATTATTTGCCCGGGAGTCACTATTGGCGACAATAGCACGATCGGCGCAGGCAGTGTTGTTGTCAAAGATATTCCCGCCAACGTCGTGGCGGCGGGGAATCCTTGCCGAATCATCCGGCAGTTGCCTTGATGTGGTAGGATCGACTAACTGGCGCGATCGGCTTTTTGGAGCTTTAAACAAAAATTTTAGAGACTAGAACCGCCAGTTTGAGATTTTTCAGGTAAAATCCCCCGAAAAAATCTCCGGCAAAAATCTCAAATCGCTTAATTTCTCCCTCCCGGTTTCTCCACTACCAACCTTTTCTTATGACGACTGCAACAGTTTATCCCAGCGCACCCGAACTCGGCACCGACGACTACATAGTAGTGGGTTTAGCCACCTGCTTCATCAAAGAAGAAGGCGAAGTTCATCAAGTAAAAGTAATCGAACCTATCCCCTCAGCAGCTTTGCAAGCAATTGTCAAGGGAATTCCCACATCTTATGAAATGGCTTGGGGGACGACTTTAGGCTCGATACTCGACGGCGAATCACCCAAAAGGCTGCCGGAATTCCCCGCCGAAGCTCAGTTTAGCGAAGAATTTGGCTTTCGGGCGATCGCCGCAGCCCGCACTTACAAAATCCGCCCCGAGGCTCAAGTTCACATTCCCTTAGGAACAGTTCGCAACGACTTTACCTATTCCTTAGAACGCAAAAGAGTGCTGAACACCGAGCGCGTCATTCGCACTGAAGACAATGTGAAACAGCACGAACACACTCACAAGGTTCTATAAATAAATCGCCAAACAGCAGCTATTTAGCACCGCAAAAAGTTTTGAGATTTGAATTAAAGATTTAACAACAAATTTTTCGTTCAACAATAACTCAAAACTTTTAATATTTTATGATTGCGGCAACGCCATACATATCAATGTAGGGTGCAGTCCGCACCTTATCTAATTGCACAAAAGCAATATATTTCAACATTACCAAACCAGTCAATCCACCTAATTAAACATAAAATATGAGTGGCTAACAAAGCTGGCTGTGTATTCCCTCTCTCTTCTTCCTTCTTGTTCCCTCTTCCTTTTTTTGACGCTCGCGAATCCGAATGGCATCTGCCTTCTTGCCTCTCTCTTCTTCCTTCTGACTGATGAAAACTGTCAACTGTCCCAGATTTACTCTTTTTTTCAACATCGGGTGCTTGTGGGCTATCTTGCCCAATTGACATAAATTATTAATAGCAGTTAACAAAACTATGAAAAATTTGAATAATTAAATTGTTGAATAAATATTGTAGTTTCTCAAAAATATGGTAGAATCTGATTCCAGTCAGACAAGGTGAGCGGGCCGGCGGGAAAAAATTCAAAAATCCCCGCAATTATTGCTAGTAGTTTCAGACTGCTGACAGGCGGGCAAGTTCATCGCTGGTGAGCTGAGAATTTCAATCTCACAAATTGGTCAAACCATGGGAAGCTTTGCGAAAGTGAAGTGGTGGAAATTAACTCAACTATTGCCAGCGAGATTTAAGGGCGAATACGATCTGCGCTACAAAATCGCGTTGTTAATTTTGGGCGTAACAATTATGGCAGCTAGCATCGCTGGTTGTATCAGCTATCAAAGGGTTCGCCGCTTGATTGTCAACAATTTAGAGCGAAATGTTTTGTTAGAAGTTAAGGAGCGCGGTAATAAGATCGATCGCTGGATCGGCACGAGAAAGACTGAGCTCGAAACCCTTGCTAACACTCCTCCGGTGCGATCGATGAATTGGTCTGTGGCAGGGCCTTATTTAAAATCCGAAGTAAATCGACTGCAAGACTTCAAGCATTTCGCATTAATCGAACCAGATGGTTCTTATTATACCACAAAAGTTGGCAGAGCTTTGATTAACGTTAGCGATCGCCAACACTTCAAAAAGGCAATGGCTGGGCAAGTATATGTTTCAGATCCTACCATTTCTCGCACGCTCAAAAAACAAAGTATTGTTCCCATTTCGGCTCCGGTGTGGTCAAATTCTCAGGAGAATCAACCAAAAAAGGCGATCGGAGTAATGAACGGTGTCATTACTATCGACAGAATTGGGGAAGTAGCGGGAAAGCTGGAATATGAGGCAGGAAGTTACGCTTTTGTACTCAATTCTCAAGGAGTGCCGATTGTCCATCCCGACACTCGGTTAATGGGAAATATTGACAAAGCTGCTCCCAGTCTTTTAGAGTCCGCAGATCCTAATTTGGCGAATGTAGTCCGGGAGATGGTTTATCAAAAAACGGGCATTGTACTGACTCAAATCAACGACGCCAGAGTTTATGTTGCCTATCTTCCTTTAGAACAAGCTGAATGGTCGATCGCCCTAGTAATTCCCAGCGACAATCTCGAAAAAGAACTGTTCGCCTTAAATAGATTAGCAGCAGCAGCCACCGGACTGTTCGCCGCAGCTATTTTCGCGGTAATTGTGGCACTGAAACTGTTTTCCCAAAAGTGCATCCGCACTCGCGCAGAAGCCCTTCTCCACCGATTGACAGGCCGCATTCGCGCTTCCTTGGAGCTCGATCGCATCCTGCAAACTACAGTAGACGAACTCGGTACTTTGCTAAAGCTCGATCGGGCAATTTTCGGCTGGTACGACCCGCGACAAGATACTGTAGAATTTTGCTGGGAATATTGCCGGGAAGGTTTACCGGGGCGCTTGGGAATCTTCGGCGCCCAAACAGGGCCCTCTGGAGATTTAGCTGCACGGCTGCATCGGTGCGAAACGATACTTCTCAAGAAAACCTCCGCCCCCGATGCCACAGACTCTCAGGAAGCAGTGCATCTCGAACTCACAGACAGCCACTACGCAGCAGTACCCGTACTGACTCAGACTAATCGGCTGGGATATCTGTTCGCTTGTGCGAATCGGCGGTTTGCGACTCCCGACGAAGTGGAAGTTTTGGAGGCAATTGCAGACTCACTGGCGATCGCAATTTCCCAATCCCAACTCCACGGGCAAATTCAAGAAGAACTCAAACTTTTAGAAGAAGTATTAGCACAACTCAGAAGAACCGAAGAGCATTTAGTACAAAGCGAAAAAATGACAATTGTCGGTCAACTCGCCACCGGAATTGCCCAGGAAATTAACAACCCAATTAACTTTATTTACGGCCGTCTGATTCACGTCAACGATTATCTCAATAATTTGCTGAAGATACTTCGCCTCTACCGCGAACAATATCCCACACCTGTGCCGCGAATTGCCCAAGAAATAGAGAGCTTCGACCTAGATTTTATCAGCGAAGACTTGCCACAAATTCTCAACTCTCTGAAAATAGGAACCGATCGCATACGCCAGAGCATCCTGGCTTTGCGGAACATTTCACTTCCAGATGAACCCAACAAAGAACGCGCCAACCTTCACGAAAGCATCGACAATATTCTACTGTTGCTCGCTCACCGACTGGAGAAAAAAATATTAGTAATCAAGGAGTACAGCAACCTACCACCAATTTTGTGTTATCCCGGTCAACTGAGCCAAGTATTCGCTAATATCCTCAGCAAGGCGATTGATGCTGTTAACAGGATTGACAAATTCGATCAAACTATTACAATTAAAACAGATATTGTCGAGCATTCAACAGGCAGATTTATTGCAGTATCGATCGCCCACAACGGTTCCCGAATTCCGCCGGAAATTCAACAGAGAGTATTTGACCCATTTTACCATACTAAATCATTAAAAAATTTTACAGGATTGGGGCTGTCGGTTTGCTATAAAATTATTGTAGAGTTGCATGGCGGGCGCATGACAGTTCAATCTCCAGTTCAATCTCAAATTCAATCTCCAACTGAAGGCGGTGCTGAGTTTATAATAGAATTGCCGATATTTTGAGCGGGTATTCCGCAGCCTAGGAAACCCGCCACAAATCTTGTCGCTCACCACAAAAAGCTTCATATCGGTTAGTAGTGAGGACTTTAGTCCGCATTCATGAAGGACTGAAGTCCTCACTACAAACCTAATTCTAAATTCTTCACCAAACTTGATATGATAGGATTAGGGGAATAATAAAGGAGCAGCCACAGCAAACAACCAACCTCCCATCACCAAAACTTCTACAACAATTAATACGATATTTCTGTTCATTTTTTCATTAAGAGCGATCGGACTATTATTCTTGTTACCATTTTTTACGGATTGGTTATTGAAAAAAGTCTTCTTCACATTTCTAGTCAGAGCAACTTCTGCTTCAGCTTCTGCACTAATTGGCTGACATTCTTCACTTTCACCACAAAGAAGAAAGAAATAAGAAATAAATAAAATTTTAATCCCCAATCCCCAACTTACCTAGAATTCAGAGTGACAGGTTCCTGATAATTAGAAGTGTAACCTGGTAAAACTTTTATACTCGGTTGGGCGACCCGCAATGTTAAAGAAAGACGAACTTTGCCACTTCTATTATAAATCGAACGATGTACAAGTTGATCGGTAAATAAAATAAACTCACCGGGTTTTAAAACTACCGGAATCGCCTTCTCTTCAACTTCATTGGGAACTCGAAAAAAATGATTCCCACTAAAGAAATCGGTAATTTTGACTTGACATTTTTTGAGGTCACTTTTCGAGATATATTCAAACCCGTTTGTCTCCGTTACTTCTGTTAAACCAATATAAATATTAATTGTTTTTCCCTCCCCAGTCAGTAAATTAGGATAAATATCTCGATGCCAAAAAGGAATTAATTGACGCGAGGGATAATTGACCCATAATTCTGACCGCCATAATTGTAAATTGTCTCCTAAATAAGCTGTCAGTATTTTCAATAAATTATCATCTTGACACAGGTGCAACACCGCAGCCGAATCTAAATGTCTTTCCATATAGAATTGGCCTTTGTAACATTGAACCAGCAGTAACATAATTGAACCAAATTGGCACCTCAAAAGGGCTTTTAATGCCTGAGTCAATAAAACTTTAACGGGCGGTTTTGGTAAAACTTCCTTAAAGATACGATCGCAAATAGTCGCGAGTTCATCCTGATTTAACTTGAGATCGTAAGGTCCCCATATCCCATCAGTAGCATCATAATTATTTCTTTCTTTCTGGACGGATTGAGTGCAGCCAGTCCATAATAAACTTTTTTCCCATAACTGTTGGCATAAATCATTATTTTGTGCTAATACAGGTAATGTTATTTCTTGTCCTGTTCGACCTAAAAATTTACCTGCGATCAACTCAAATTCTGGAGAATTTGCACATAAGAGACTGCTATAAGCTCCCTGTTCGGGACTAATTCCTAAACCGAGATATTTGCTCAAACGATGACCGATGGTAATATTAGATTGGACAAAACCTGGATGAACTGCGTTAACTGTGACATTGGTTAATTTTTGGGCAAGTTGTCTGGTTAAGAGCAACAGGCAAAGTTTTGACTGGTTATATGATTCGATAAAATTTAAGGGTGTTTTTTTGACAAATAAATCCCAGTTAATTTGAGTTGGTTTTAATGCTAAATCTGAGGAGACGAAAATCACGCGACTTGAGGGAAAATCTGGTATTTTAGATAATAATAAATAAGTCAGAAGAAAATGACCTAAATAATTTGTTCCCCAAATCAACTCAAATCCTTCTTGAGTCATGCCTCTGGCATCGAATATTCCGGCATTATTGACGAGGATATGTAAGGGCAAATTTCGGTCTTGAAATAGCTTGACACAGTGACGCACTGACTCTAAGGAGGCGAGATTTAAGGGTAAATATTCTATATTGGGATTTCCAGTGGTTTCACGGATGTAGGCGATCGCGCTTTTAGCTTTTTCTTGGGAACGACAAGCAATAAAGACATGATGTCCTAATTTAGCTAAACCTAAAGATGTCATTAAACCCACACCGGAATTACCACCTGTAACGAGACAAACTTGCATAAATTAATTGATTTTTGAGGTTGTTGGGAGTTATTATAGCCTTTGTCAGAAAGATGAGGTACGTTGTTGGGCTTCAGCCCTTCTTAGTTTAGTGGTTTTATAAGCTGTCAGTCATACCTCATTTTTTTGAGAAAGGCTATAGCCTTTCTCAGAAATATAAAGTATAGCTGACTATAAATGGAGTTTTTGATTCGGCATTGCTTACTAGATAATAAATATAAGAGGGCTTAAGCCCAACAACATACCTCATTACCTTTACGATCACTTGTTAAATAGTTTGGTCTGTGGTGATTTTACCAGAAATAATGCACAATCAATGGGTTCTCGATTAAGAGCGATCGACAAAAGAGCGAATTTTCCGCCACCAAACAGCCGGTGAATCCTCCGGGCGGTATTTGCGATCGAACATCGACAAAATTAGGGGCCAACCTCCCACCTTCGCACTCATCAACAAGTGTATTAGCAGACAAAACACCAATACCACCCAACCAGAGAGGTGCAAATAATACCAAACCTGTGTCAAATCCCCAGCCGGCAGCCATTCTTCCTTAACCATACTGCCAGATGCGATCGCAAAAGTGAGCGCTAACAACATCAAAGTATTCACAATCCGGTGCAAACTGTACCACCAAATCGGTGTTCCCAACTGCGCCAGTTTGGCAAAAGAATCTTGCTGCACCAACCGTCTTTGACCTGCATGGAAACTATACAATGCAAAAGCTGGCATCACTCCTAAAATTAACAGCTTGCCAAAAGTGCCGTGAATCCCGATAATGTCTGCAATCCGAGGCACGGGGACTTTCCCGAAGCGCCCGTCATAGGTGTTGTACACTATAAATGCGCTCAAAATTGATAAAAGGGCGATCGCAGCGTTAGCCCCGTGCAGTAATCTCAGCAGCAATGGTTGGTAAGGTCGAGATTGTGGCATTCTGAATTTTGTGACTTGATAAATAGTCTGCCATATAATACAGCTAATCCCGGCATTTTTCAACAGTCAATTGTGAAACAAATGTGACGTAAAAATGAATGAATTATGAAATATTGCTATTTTACTAAAGTTTAGTGTAAACTAAAACAGTCGATTAGAATATTGTAATTATAACATCTCATAGTTAACAAAAATGGATGGCAGAATCTTGTTTTTACACTTAACAGAAGTGCCATTAGTTATGGGTCAGTAATCGGTAATCGGTAGCGCTGTCCCCGGCTCGCGAACGTTATTAGTCATTAGTCAGTAATCGGTAGCGCTGTCCCCGGCTCGCGAACGTTATTAGTCATTAGTCGTTTTCCCCACCGTAACATCGGGAGCATCTCAGTTTTGCAAGAAGCATTTTTTATGGTAGGTAGTGCGAGCTTAAGAGCTCGCACTGTAAATGCAAAACTGAGATGATCCCGTAACATCAGCATTCTCAGAAGGTTCTAATTTCAAATGGCTAATTCCCAATCAACAACTATCAACTGACAACTATCAACTATCAACTATCAACTGTCAACTGACCAAAAATGCTATAACAACAATATTGCATTACAAGGATAAAAATTCCGTGCTAAAACTTTACGGCCAAGGTCGCAGTAGGGCCTCAATTGTCAAGTGGTATCTCGAAGAAATAGCGGTTCCTTACGAATTCGTCTTGCTGGATATGCAAGCAGCGGAACACTTGCAGCCTGAGTTTCTGGAAATTAACCCGATCGGCAAAGTACCAGCTATTGTGGACGGAGATTTTAAACTTTGGGAGTCCGGGGCAATTTTGCTGTATTTAGCTCAAAAATATGGTAAGATGCCGGACACTGTGGAAAAACAAGCCGAAATCGTGCAGTGGGTCATCTTTGCTAACGCCACTCTCGGCCCGGGAATATTTGTCGAAGCCAGCCGCGATCGCGAAACCCCGAAATTGTTACAACCATTAAATAGCATTTTCGAGAAACAGCAGTTTTTAATGGGCGATGAATTCGGTGTCGCTGACGCAGCAGTCGGATCGATGTTGATTTACATTCCGATGATGCTACAAGTCGATCTCAGTCCTTACCCGGCTGTTTTAGATTACATGAAGCGCATCTCAGAAAGACCGGCATTTAAAATTGCGATGGGCCAGGGCTAAACATAGCATATCAAAATTATTCAGATCTCTGGGCTCTTTCTCTGCGTTCTCTGCGGTTAAATAATTCCAAAATAACCGTAAACGAGATCGGCTCAAAAACTCAACAGCTAAAAGCAGGGGCAATTGGTAAATTGCCCCTGCTTTTTAATGAAATGAAACTTATCTGAACCCGACAGCCGCTTGCCAGACAAAAGCCAGCAGCAAGAAAAACACGGGAATCACTGGCAAAACATTAATCAAAGGATCAAAGATCGCATAAGCTTCGGGGAGTTTAGCCAACAGTAATGCAGCTTCCATGAATCAACCTACCTATCCAACACAATTTTAATAATTGTCGCATATCTTCACCAAAGCCAATCAAGATCGATCGACAGTTGGTGCCAGCCAGTGGGCAAACTCTTCAGTAAATCGATCGGCCAAAATCGCCTCCCGCATCCTCCCAGTAAAGCGAATCAACTCTGTCACGTTGTGCAGCGCCAGCAAAGTATAGCTGAGTGCTTCCTTAGCCCGCGCCAAATGTGCCAAATAAGCGCGACTGAATTTTTGGCAGGTATAGCAAGGACAAGACTCATCCAGCGGAGCAAAATCCTCCCGAAACCGAGCATTTTTCAAATTCCAGCGTTCCCCACGCACAAAAGCCGTGCCGTGACGGCCCAGCCGAGTCGGAATCACGCAGTCAAACATATCTACGCCACTCGCCACAGCCAAGGCCATTTCGCGATAGGTGCCAATCCCCATCAAATAACGGGGTTTATTTGCCGGTAACAGGGGCGCAGTAACTCTCACAATATCTGCGATCAAATCCCCCGATTCGCCGACGCTAACTCCGCCGATCGCATAACCGGGCAAATCCAAGTCTACCAACTGGTTCGCTGCGCGCGATCGCAAATCTGGGAAAACGCCCCCCTGGACGATACCGAACAAAGCTTGCTCCGGGCGTGAGTGAGCTTGCATACAGCGTTGCAGCCAGCGGTAAGTGCGATCTGTGGCCGCCTCCACCTCGTCCCGTGTAGCGGGGTAAGGCGGACACTCATCGAAGGCCATAATCACGTCAGCGCCCAACTCGTTCTGAATCTCGATCGACTTTTCCGGCGTTAAATTAATGATGCGGCCGTCGCGGGGAGCTCGAAAAGTCACCCCATTCTCAGAAATAGTCCGCATTTGGCTCAAGCTAAACACCTGAAAGCCACCCGAATCCGTCAGAATCGGGCCAGGCCAAGCCATGAATTTGTGCAATCCGCCCGCGCCGGCGACAATCGCTTCCCCGGGCTGCAAGTGCAAATGATAAGTATTTGCCAAAACCATTTGAGAACCTGCGTCCTCAAGATGTGCCGGTGTCAAGGTTTTGACATTAGCCAGCGTCCCCACCGGCATAAATTTAGGCGTTTCCACAATACCGTGGGGAGTCGCAAAAACCCCTGCACGTGCTTGGGTATGGCTGCAATTAGCCTGACATTTAAAAGAAAATTTTGCCTTGTCTTCAGTCATTAGTCACCGTCGATCGTTAACCGCTACTGGGCAGTCCGTGTTATGTAATCTATTGTTGTTGACATCGCGACAAAAAAAACCATGACCCCGCCCAAAAACAGAGACAAGTTTCCGACAATCGTCGTGGAGAGCAAAAAATTTTAGACCTTAACTCTACCTCCCAGATTCAAAGCTGCGAGGAAATCTAAAATCTAAAATCTAAAATCTAAAATCTAAAATCGACTGACTGACGATTAAAACGGAGAATCATCCTCATCCAATTGCAGATCCCAATTTCCTGAGAGTACCTGATCGACCACCGCATCCAACGCCGCAGCATTTAAATTGCGGGCGACTTGTTCTTGCAAGGGATTGGAGAGAGGAATTAACCGCAACTGCCGTCCATCTTGCATCAGGTCAAAATAAGAACCTTCTTCTGGGGAGTGTTTCAGTTCCAGGTAATCAAAACTATATACGTTCAAATAAAGCGCGTGGTTGGCAATCAGGGTAGAACGATCGGGGTTGGCGAAGACTTCGAGCACATAACCTTCCCCTTCGCTGTAAATCTTGCCATCTTGGATGTGAAGGTAGCGGACACGTCCTAAATCAAACAGCAATCTTTTGATATCGCGCTTGTTGACGACAATGCCTGTATCGATGATGCAAGGAGCAACTACCCTGTTATTTAATTGGTCACTCATGGAGCAAAAGCCTCTGTTGTAATATGTTCCCGACTTGGAAATCAGGGAGTTAGCTAGAATTCTGGATACGGGAAACGCGGATCTTAAGTTTAGCCATTTTAGATTGGGATCTTCGGGATCGCTGCCGGCAGAGGTTTTCCGGGGAAAAGAGCTCGGGCAGGAGGAATGCCCGATCCAAAGGACTAGGCTGTTACAATTCCAATTCTGGCACAGGCTAATGGATTAGCAACCGCATACAACATGAAAAATTTTCTACCTTATCAAAAAATTGGGTTAAAAACCCCGTCCTTATAGGACGGCTTTTTGCCATTGTTAAGTAAAATAACAAATCCATCTTCACAAATGAAGATGGTAGAATAAACAGATCAGACAAGATTTAAAAACCTACCCCCTCCCGGTGGGAAAGTCTACGCCTAAAACATTTTTGAGGACATATGATTACGCACTTAAGCGTGCAAACGTAGTCAGCCTGGGAACCCTAGCAATAGGGATATTTTGACAGAAATGTCTTAAGAATCCCCGTACCTTGATAGTCGGGGAGTGTCAAGATGGATGATAAATTGGTTCGCTCTACGATCGACTTTTTCCGGAATCAAGGTGCCGCCATCGCAGCGGCCGTCGCTTTTTATACTTGCTTGCCGGTACCGATGTCTTGGACTTTGGAGTTTCGGGGCATTGCTCGCTTGGCACCGGCGATCGGGCTTTTGATTGGTGGGATGCTGGGACTCGCGGATTTTGGGTTGCAGTTGTTGGGTATGCCTGCTCTGACTCGATCGGCCTTGGTGGTAGTTTTAGGCATCGCGGTGACTGGCGGGCTGCACCTAGACGGGGCGATGGACGCGGCGGACGGGCTGGCAGTCCCCGACCCGGTTCGCAGGCTGGAAGTGATGCGGGACAGCGTTACAGGGGCTTTTGGAGCGATGGCTGCGATCGCGATCGTCCTGCTCAAAACTGCCGCGCTCTCGGACTTGAGTAACTATCGGTGGTTGGCTTTGATGGGTGTGGCGGGTTGGGGGAGGTGGGCCCAACTGGTGGCGATCGCCCGCTATCCGTATCTCCGCCCGGAGGGGAAGGGAGCTTTTCATAAAGAATCGATTTATTCACCTTTTGATTTTATCCCAGGAGTGCTGTTGCTGCTGAGTTTGAGCGTGTTGCAAGTTGTCTTGGAGGGCGATCGCTGGCTGTTGGCGGTGGGGATGGCTTTGGGGGGAAGTGCGATCGGAATTTTTGCCGGAGCCTGGTTTAACCACCGTTTGGGCGGCCACACGGGCGATACTTACGGTGCTGTTGTTGAGTGGACTGAGGCTTTGTTGTTATGTCTGTTGGCGGCATTGCAAGGTTAAATTGTTTCTGAGTTAACAGCACCATTCTGGATCATCCAAACGAAAAAGCTGAGGATTTGCTCGACTGGGGGCAGAGGATAGACGGATAAGTCGATCGTCACAATTTGGTTTTCGAGTTTGATAAATTGCCATTGAATGCCATTACTCACGCTCCCATAGATGATGGGGATGTTTTTTTCTTTGGCTTGATTAAAGCGTTGAGCGGCAACCATTTCGGCAATACATTGACCCAATCCGCTTTTGAGGTCGGTCTTTTTAGCTTCGACAATTACAACGGCGGGGGCTTCAATTTCTAGCACTTCGGACGATCGCGCCAGCAGAAAATCAAACACTCCATTCAGTCCGACAGCTTCGTCGATCGTGAAATCTTCGCCGGAGAAAAGGCTAATTTGGCGATCGAGAATCCGCCTCACTTCCAGCAGCACCGGATAGATAATCCCTTCCGATCGCGCTTTTTCACTTCCCGATGTAGCGACGATGGGGAGGCTATCTTGGAGGGTGCCGCTGAGGATGTCTGAGGGTGCGATCGGGCTTAGCGGAGGTATAAAGCGAGTTCCTTCTTGGACTGTCAGACCGAAAGCTTGTTTCGCTTTGGCGATCGTAGTAAATTGACTGTATGGCATGATTTTTTCTACTTCACCATTATAGGTTTTGTTTCGCTATTAATTACTGTAAATGATATTAATGGGGGTTACAATTCTCCTCGAACGGCACGGTGTTGCAAGGGAAATAAGTCATCGAGTTGAGTGACGGATTATTGGTCTGGTTGTCCAGTTTTGTCGAGTACATTGCGAATCGAAACTCTACCCAACAAAAACTTTACCGCACACCCCACACTACAATTTCCCGAGCGCTGCTCACAAGAGTTTGCCCATCCGAGCTGATGGCAACGGATTTAACCTCGTGTGAATGTCCTTCGAGAGTTCTAATCAATTCCCCGGTGTGCAGGCTCCAAACTTTAATAGTGTTGTCATCACTTCCACTCACAATAGTTTGCCCATCAGGGCTGATGGCGACGGAATTAACTGATCGTGAATGTCCTGCAAAAGTTCTGTTCAATACCCCGGTGTGCAGATTCCAGACTTTAATTGTTTTGTCGTAACCCCCACCCCCGCTGACAAGGGTTTGCCCATCCGGGCTAATGGCTATGGAACTAATTAAATCTGAATGTCCTGCAAAAGTTCCGATCGATTCCCCGGTTTCCATATTCCAAACTTCGAGGGTGTTCTGGCAATCTCCACTAACGAAAGTTTGCCCGTCCGGGCTGATGGCAACGCAATTAACCCCGTGTGAATTTCCTACAAGGGTTTTGCTCAATTCCCCTGTGTGTAGATTCCATACTTTGATGGTGTCCCAACCGCCACTCACCAGAGTTAGCCCATTCGGAGTGATGGCAATAGAATTAACCTGGTGTGAATGTCCTTCAAGAGTTCTGATCAATTCCCCAGTATCCAGATTCCAGATTTTGATGGTTTTGTAACTCCCACTCGCAATAGTTAGCCCATCCGGGCTGATGGCTGCGGAATTAACTGCATCTGAATGTCCTTCAAGAGTTCTGATCGATTCCCCTGTGTCCAGATTCCAGACTTTGATTGTTTTGTCCCTACTCGCACTCACAAGAGTTCCCCCATCTGGGCTGATGGCAACAGAATTAACTACGTCTGAATGTTCTCCAAAGGTTCTGATCAATTCCCTGGCTTGCAGATTCCATACTTTGATGGTTTGGTCGTAACCCCCACTCACAAGAGTTTGCCCATCTGTGCCGATCGTTACGGAATAAATTGAGCTTGAATGTCCTTCGAGAGTTCCGATCAATTCCCCGGTGTGCAGCTTCCAGATTTTGATAGTTTTGTCCCAACTCGCACTCACAAGAGTTTGCCCGTCCGGGCTGATGACGGCGCAATTAACGCTCATTGAATGTCCTGAAAGGGTTCTGGTTAATTCTCCCCTATGCAGATTCCAGACTTTGATAGTACGGTCTCCACTCCCACTCACAAGAGTTTGCCCATCCGGGCTGATGGCAACGGAATAAACTGAGTTTGAAGGTTCTGCAAACGTTCTGATTAATTTCCCGGTGTGCAGATTCCAGACTTTGATTGTTTTGTCCCTACTCGCACTCACCAAAGTTTGTCCATTCGGGCTGATGGCGACGGATGTAACCTCGTCTGAATGTCCTTCGAGAGTTCTGATCGATTCCCCTGTGTGCAGATTCCAGACTGTAATATTGTCCCCACTCCCACTCACAAGAGTTTGCCCATCTGTGCTGATGGCTACGGAATAATTTAAATCTCCTGCAAAAGTTCTGATTAATTCCCCAGTGTCCAGGTTCCAGACTTTAATATTGTCCCAACCCCCACTTACAAGAGTTTGCCCATCCGAGCTGATGGCAACGGAATAAACCGCGTGTGAATGTCCTTCAAGAGTTCTGATCGATTCCCCTGTGTCCAGATTCCAGACTTTAATTGTTGTGTCGTCACTTGCACTAACAATCGTTCGTCCATCAGGGCTGATAGCGACGGAATTAACCGAACTTGAATGCCAATCAAAATTACTTTTATACAAGCGCTCAAAAAGTCGCCAGGGATTGTACTCTTGTAAAATCTGTTTAACTCTCGGCTCTGTCCTTTCCCGCAATAGCCGATATGCAGCTCTTTGTACCTGGTCTGATTCATCCTGCAAAACCCGAATCACCAAATCTAAACCAGCTTCTCCATACTTGGGCGCATCTAAAACGGCAGCAATTCGTTGCTCGACAACTGCACTCGCCAAGCGCATCTTTACACCTTCGATGCCTCCCAAAACAGCGGCGTTAGTTGGCATTGGAGCCTCACTGCCAAGGACAGCATCGTATTCTCTAGCTTCATTAGGATTTTGTGTCATAGCACTTTTACCAGTTGACTATACAAAATTTGATTAAACTTAACTACTGTTTTTGAAGCTTTTAGCGCTCTTTCAACGATAACTTTTAACCAATTTAACAAATCACGGTATGCCGACCTTTTGACAGGCATCATCGTTATTCTAAAAGCTGGACTCGATCGGGAAACTTTGCCGCTAGTTTGCGATCGAACGTAATCACTTGAACTTCCTCCCGAATTGCCACCGCGACAAATAACGCATCATAAAACGAATGATTGGCCCCGACTGCTAGCTCCAAAGCAATCTCTCGAACCTGAGCGCTAGGGACAATCTTATCGATTAATGCCTCTGCATCGTCTAGCACCTCTAGCCCTGTTTCAATTGGCAACTGCCGAAACTGAATCCATTGCCATACCACATTACCCAACTCGGCAAATAGCGAATCGGGCACAATAATCTGCTCTGCTGTCTCTAAGGCTGCGATCGCCTGCTCGTGATGATTCTCCACCCGCAACAGCGCATAAGCGAACACCATTGTATCAATTACCATCAGGGTCGTCCTTGCTCTTTCCAGTCTTGCAGTTGGCTAGCCGTTTGCACCGGCAGAATGTCCCAACGCCGACGGATGCGATCGATCACCGCGCCCCGCTGCACATAACGGCTTTGTAGCAGATCGCGAATTTCCTGCTCCATCGAAACTCCCTTTTGTTCCGCAAGCCGTTTGATGCGATCGACCAATTGATCTGGCACATTGCGAATCGTAATTGTTGCCATATTGCCTCTAGTATCGAAAGGAATATTCATCATTATGCTAGCAAAGTGCTGTCATTGCCTTCCTGTTTCTTGGCAATTGCTGCGTTAAATTAGATAAAGCTAACCTCAATTTGTGTAAAAGCTATGGAATACTTGATTGCTGCGATCGTCCTCGGAATGCTAATTTGGGCTGGGATCGAGATTGTCCAAACAGTCCGCAACTGGGAACCGAATCAATCTGAGTTTAACAGGAAGATGCAAGCCGAAATGGGTCAGTACGAAGCTAATGGTTTTGTAGCTGACGGCGCGATCGACTCTGGGGCGAAAACAGTCGGACACGCACTCCACGCCAGCCACTGCGCCGCCGAAGCCGCGGGTTGTGAAACTGCTCCAAGTGCGATCGCCCATGCTGCTGAAAGCTTATCGCACCTGCTGCACCATTAAGCAGGGCGATCGGGTAAAAAACATCATAGTCTCTTGGCAGCTTTGGAAGGTTGATTAACAGTTAAAATGAAGTCCACTCCTAGCTGACTAAAGAATAAATGTGAAAATTCCCACTCAACTGCGACAATTTTCATCCCATTTGCTGTTAATTAGGGCTTGCTGAAAAATCAATCACATATTGCGTGGCATAGGTTTAGATGGCGCGAGGGAGAAAAAAGTGCAAGATAAACAGGTAATATAGATCA
>NZ_JAEQCT010000170.1:0-7478 GCF_020738205.1 Microcoleus sp. PH2017_24_DOB_U_A | reverse complement strand
ATGGCTATTCCTATGGAGTTTAATTCAAGGCGACTGAAGTCGCAGCCGCTTTCCTCCCCATGTCTAAAGCCAGGGGCTTCTCGCTCGTTTTTTGGTGAAAAATGCGGAGGAATGTAAAAAACAACAGATAAAAAGCAAAAGGCGAGGGGAAACAGGAAGCCCGATCGCACCTCACAATTGAATTTAAACAGTTTTAGCGAGAAAGGCTGCATGGGATTTTAGGGTTTGGGTTGCGGGAGTTGGCGTTGTTGTTCGATCGCTCTTATTTGCTTCAATCGATCGCTCCAATCTTTCAAAGGTTGGGCTTCCGAATTAGCCAGAGAATCTAGCAATTCCAGCACAGCCGCTTGATTTTGAGAAGTCTCAGAGGCTTTGCGCGCTTCGGCGATCGCGTCATACCACAGCCCAGCCTTGGCATACAAGTCGATCCGCTGTTGGGGAGTTGGCGCGGCTGCAAGTTGAGTTTGCAACGATTCAGCAGGCTGCACCACTTGGATTTCTGCCGTCGCCACCACATTCCGCGAAGGAACATTCCGATCGCACAGCAACGCCCCACTGATAGGATTGCCCGATCGACAGTGGAGGCAGATTTGCCGGCAAAGCAACGGACATGATTCCTGGCTGACTCTCCATCTCGGTTCTGTAGAGTAGTTGGCCCGATCGAGTAAACAGCCTCAATTGCAACGGACGAGAAGTGCGATCGGGTACAAACCAGGTAAAAGTCGGATGCCCGGAAATCGTCTGTCCCATATGGCTAAACGGCACTAAGGCAGTTAATACCGCCGCTGAATCACCTTCACAACTGCCGCCGCGAGTGGTATTCGTGCCCGTTTCTTTCGGTTTAGAAGGGTTTGGAGGAGGAGTATATTTTGCCAGGGCTGCGATCGGAATCCAGAACGAAACACTCAGGATTAAACTCGCAATTCCCGCAGAGTAAATGGTTCGACGCTTCAATCCGTGAGTCATCATCTGAATCCTCTCTGTAACTATTTTCTACGGTAATCGACAATACACAAACATAATAGAGGACTGCCCGCAAACAAGACTTGCGGGAAGGTGCAAAGCATTGTTAAAGCGCGATCGCCCCTTCATATCAAGCTATAATCTCGTTAAAGCGCAGATTTTCAATGTCTTTCCACTCCCTTCTGGCAGAAGCAAACATGATTACGACTCTCAGTAAGCCGTCCTCACTCATTCATGAAATTCAGATTGAAAAGGTGGGAGATTGGACGCTATTCAAATTCACTGAATCTCTTCAACTCCGAATGGAAAGCCTGCTAGAAAAAAAGAAGGCGGATCAACTCACTCCAGATGAAGTTACAGAACTAGACGCGATCGGAGAGTTAGATCGAATTTTTACCTATATCAACGCTATGCTTGCTGCCCAAAATGCCAATCAGTGATGTAGCCAAACAAGCCATACGCAAAAGAGCCAGCTATTTGTGTGAATACTGTCATTCGCCAGAACGTCTGAGCGCAAATCGGTTCACATTTGATCACATTATCCCAAAATCTCTGGGTGGGCCTGACGAAATAGATAATCTTGCACTTGCCTGTCGTCGTTGTAATGAAAGACGGTATAACTTTGTGGCTGGAGTCGATCCAGAAACCCAGGAAATTGTCCCTATTTTCAATCCTCGTCAGCAGAAGTGGGAGGAACATTTTGTTTGGCTAGACAACGGAGTTGTGATTCAAGGGATTACACCCATCGGTCGAGCAACCTGCATCCGCCTTGATTTAAACGATACACGCTATCCAGATGATGATTCTATCCGAGCAACCAGACGATTTTGGATTCAAACGGGGTTGCATCCTCCAGCAAGCGATCTATCCTAGATTTTGAAGACCCGCACCCACGATCGCTTCTCGAAAATCACCAGAACCACCGCCGTTTGGCTGACCAACTTAACTCGCACACGGTTCCCTTCGGTACATTTTGATAGCGCCGAAACGTTCCACCTAATTGTTTAGCTAAATTGTTTGCCAATTGCGTTCCTAATCCTGAAGATTGAATGTTAGTGTTTGAATCTTGAATTGTCGCTTCTATTTCAGACAGTTTCCCATTGCCATTATCTACCACCCGAATTACTTGCCGATCGCCTTCTTGAGTGCAAATTACTGTCAACCGAGTGGTTTCAATCGCGTGTTTGCCGACATTGCAAAGCGCTTCTTCGAGAAAGCGGCAGAGTCCTCGTTTGTGTTCCAACCGCAGATGTTCGGTGTTCAAAGGATCGAACTGCACTATTTTGAATTTGATCGTTTGGAGGTAGGGCAGTTCTTGTTCGAGGGTGTTGGAATAGACTTTGTAGAGCAATTCATGCAACGGGGCTTGCAGGGCTAATTCGATCGCACTTCCCATTCGCAAATGCGGTTCATCGGCGATCGCATCTCGCTGCACCGATCCGTAAACTTCCCGTAATTCTTGATTCAGGCGTTGCAAATCCGTTAAAAATGATGGGGGTGGATCTTGCTCCTGAGCAGTTCTCAAAATCACTACCAATGTTTGTAAAGGCCCGCTATGAATCGCATTAAAAGTTTGCTCGATCGCAAATTGACGTTCTTCCAACCGCAGTCGCAATTCCTGCTGGTGGCGATAGAAGAGTGCCGCCGCCCGGCCAGCCCCATTTAGCACCAAAATCAGGAACACAGGTACGATCGGCATCCACCACCCCATCAAAATTAATCCGTAACAAATCGCGATCGAGCTAATACTGGCGATTAAGAGCCCCAACAAAATTTTCCACGGCGATCGCAGAAATCGCCCCAAACTCATCCCCAAGAGTCCCCAGACCCCAATCCAGAGAGTTTCCCAGTCATCTCCCCAAACCTGAATCAACGGTCTGCGATCGAGCACCGCGCTAATAATCTGGCTGGTTTCGTGGGCTTGCATTTCCACTCCGTAAATCCGTCCCGGATTGATGCCCGCGATCGCACCTGAACTTGCCAAATCCTTTGCACTAAAAGACATCATCCCAATCAGCACAATCTTGCCTCGAATCCAGTTTGGATCTACTTTTCCCGCCTTGATTTGTGCTAGAGAAATGACTCGAAAAGGTGCCAAACCGCTGCGAACATTCAGCAAAATCTGATTACCGCCTGCATCCGCCCCCACATATCCGCCAGAATTGGGCCGCATTCTGGTCAATTCAATATTGCCAAATCGCATCGCCTCTCGATCGCGAATTCCATTACCTGCCTTAATTCCTCGGTTTGCTAAATAGCGCTCAGCCAGACGGATTGCGAAGGAAAAACGGTATTCTTGGCGATCGTTGTAAGTGCCCAATAAACTGCGGCGCTGATAGCCATCCCCATCGAGGACGAAATCTGCAAAGCCAATTTGTTCCGATCGCAGTGCGGGTGGAGGTGCGACGATAAAGCCATTGCGATCGGGCAAAGCAATCTCCACTCCGATCGCATTCTTGCTGTTACGAAACACCGATGCTAGTTCAGCGTGGCCCGGTTCAACCGGAATATCGCGGACAATATCCAGCCCGATCGCGATCGGTTCATAAGTCTGCAATCGTTTGAGTAAATCGGCAATTTCGCGATCGGGAATCGGATAAGTTTTGGCGCGTTGAATATCTTCCTCAGTGATAGCGACGATCGCAATCCTTTCATCCATTGGCTCAGGAGGACGTAGCCGCAGAAATCGATCGAACGTCACCAACTCCAAAAACTGAAGCGCACCGGTCAATCGAGCGATCGTCACAGCGACAATCACCATCAACCCTGGAAGCGATCCTCGCCCCCAAGTCGCGAGTTCTGCTTTCACTGCTTGCCATCGATCGGGCTTCACTAATAGACCTCTACAATAATTATTGTGGAACAGGCATCTTGCCTGTTCGAGACTGGCTTTTTTGGAGAGGTCTAATCAATCAGTCCTTCTTCCCGAGCTCGAACTTCCGTTTGAATCCGCAGATTTTTGTCATCTTCGGGATAAACTTCTAGCACATCTCGAATCTTAGTCCAGTAGTATTGCACAGTGCGTTCGGAAACATTCATGCGTTTGGCGATCGCAATATCCTGCAAGCTCTCTTGAAAAGCAAATTGTAACACCTGCATCCAAGCAGGTTTGAGTTGCAGCCCATTGCGGATCTCTCTAGGAGTATAAATCCGCTCGTGCAGCGCCCAATCTACCATTGCCAGCAAGTCTTTCATCGGCTGACTCTTATCAACAACCGTGAATCCGCCCATGTGATTGTCGATCGACGGTTTCAGCCAAACCAATGTGCGAACATGGGCGCTTTGCACCACAATATTCAAACTCGGATAATGCTCCATCAGCGTTTTCAGGAGTTGAAGCCCTGAATTAGCCTGAGCAGTTTCGCCGATCGCCTCTGGCATCACCAAATCCACAATCACCAGATCCGGGACGATCTGCGCTACTTGCTGAAGGGCTTCCTGAGCCGTTGGAGCCGTCAGAATATCTGCCTGTGGATACTCCTGCCTTAAAATATTAAGCGTGCCGTCTAACACCATCGCATGGTCATCCACGACTAAAAAAGTTCGTTTGTCCGATCGAGGTAAAGTCTGGGGCATAGTTGATTCGTTGCCGCACAACATCATCATTGGATTTTAGATTTTAGATTTTAGATTTTAGATTTGTGACAAGCGTTGAAACTAGGGGATTCAAACTGCTGAAATTCTCATTCAAAATTTGTACTGAGTGAGGTCGAAGTATCCCAAATCCCAAATCGTCTCGGTCATCTTCTTACCATAGAGTAATTACCGGGCATCCGTCCTGCATCTGTCCGCCAAATGTGGTTGTGGAAGTCAGCAACCAGAATTGCACTAAAGCGCAGTTCTGTTGATTATGTTCCAAAATCTGCACTTCATCGAAATTATTCATCTCTCTCCTCTGCGCTCTCTGCGCTCTCTGTGGTTAAATCATTCCGATCCAAATTGATATTACGCACAGATCACTCGATCGGAGATTTGATTATATTTCCATCGTAATTCTCCCATAATTCTTGTGGAACAGACCGGAGAGCCTGTTCTTAAAAGCACTTAAAAAAAATCCCCTATTTCAACATCAAAGCAACTTCCTTAGCAAAATAAGTCAAAATCAAATCAGCACCAGCCCGTTTGATACTCATCAAAGTCTCCAAAATAATCCGATTTTCATCAATCCAACCCAACTTTCCAGCAGCTTTGATCATTGCATATTCGCCACTGACATTATAAGCAGCAACAGGTAAATTAGTTGCTTCCCGCACTTGGCAGATAATATCGAGATAAGCCAAAGCAGGTTTTACCATCACAATATCTGCACCTTCTGCGATATCCAAAGCAACTTCTTTCAGCGCTTCTTTAGCATTAGCAGCATCCATTTGATAAGTCTTTTTGTCTCCAAACTTTGGGGCAGAATCGAGGGCATCCCGAAACGGGCCATAATAAGCAGAGGCATATTTTGCTGAATAAGCCAGGATTGCTGTATCGATGTATCCTGCGGCATCTAAGGCTTTGCGAATTGCACCAATTCTGCCGTCCATCATGTCGGAAGGTGCGACCATATCTGCACCAGCGGCGGCTTGAGAAACTGCCATTTTTACTAACACTTCAACAGTCGGATCGTTGAGAATTTTACCGCTTTCATCAACTAAACCATCGTGTCCGTGTGATGTGAAAGGGTCGAGGGCTACGTCGGTAATTACTACTATTTCGGGGATGTTTTGTTTAATGGCTTTGACTGTTTGTTGAACCAATCCTTCTGGATTATAGCTTTCAGTTCCGGTGTCGTCTTTTTTGGTTTCTGAGATTACTGGGAAAAGGGCGATCGCACATATCCCCAAATTCCAACATTCGGCGATTTCTGTTAGCAATAAATCCAGGGAAAAGCGATAACAACCAGGCATCGAAGCAATCTCAACTTTTTGCCCTTCTCCTTCCATCACAAACATCGGATAGATGAGGTCGTCAACTGTCAGATGATTTTCCCGTACCATGCGACGCAAGCCAGGGGTGCGACGCAGGCGGCGGGGACGGATGGTGATGAGGGAGGGATTTTGATTATTCTCGGTGGGAAGGGCGGACTCGACGTTATTTGCGGATGACATAGGAACTAAAGTTGGCAAAGAATGATAATCATTATTATTGCATTGCCGTCGCCCAAATCTATATTTATTAGGAATTACCCAGCAATTCGAGCAAATGAAACCCTAGCCCTAGACTTAATTAAAGCTGGCACAATGCGCGAACTTGCCATCCTTGCACCGGAAAGATTTCGACCAACCGGCCCTACTTGCAAAGCGGCTAAACCACCCATAATAAATAACTCGCATCCTGGCCAACGCAAATACTCGTCCAAAACAGGCAATCCTTTAACTATTTTAGTTGGATAAGCTTCTAAAATTTCTGTCAGCAATGGTTCGGCTGTTACATCTAATTTTGTTCCTGTTGCTAACCAGATTCTATCAACGAATAGCTGATTTCCATCCTGACAGTAAACAGTCCATTGATTGTCATCCCATTTAACCTCAATAATTTGACATTCTGGGTGAAATTCAAGACACGAATCCCGCGAAATTCGACGCAATTGTGTCATAATTTCAGGAGTCATAGAGCCGCCGTTGCGAGCTTGTTGAATCATCTCCCACCGCTTCTCCCAGTCTGGTTCATTTTCAAAACCTTTGAGATATTTGGGCCCTAACCAACCCGGTTCGGCATCAAATAATTTTTCTTGTAACTTTCGTCTTGACATTAATATTACTTGGGCACCGCGCCCGATCGCACCTACTGCCAAATGTCCGCTAGTTAAACCGCCCCCAACGATTAAAATCCTTTCTCCCTGCAACTTTAATCCCTGCAAATTAACTTGATGGGAATGGCAAAGTTTGTCTGGTGGATAGGGCGTTTGAATTTGATTTGTCCACTCCGGTAGTTGGGGTTTACCGCCGCCTGTGGCGATCGCCACACGACGCGCAATCGCACTTTCTCCATCCTCAAACCAAAGCCGAAAATTCCCTTTCAACGGTTCAATCCGAGTTATTTTTGCCTTGATGACGCGATCGCCCAATTCCCATCTCTTAACCACATCGCCACAAAATTCCTTAAACAGCCGACTTCCTGGCAAATCGTAGGGCGCAAACAACTCGTTAGGGCGAGATTCGGCAAACCGTCGCAACTCAAAAGCATTGGGATCGGGATGGTGCACCGCAGGCGATCGCAAGTGTGGAATTTCCAAAGCCGCAAACTGCCTCTCCCACTGAGTTAGCCAGCCACCACTGGGGTCAAAAACCCAAAATTTGTCCCGCTTCTTCTGGCATTTTTGCAGCAAATGAGTAACCAGGGTTAAAGCGTGAGGCCCCGCCCCGACTACCGCTAAATCGATTTGCGATCGCGTAACACTGGTGATTTCCATTTCAGTTTAGATAAGATTTTTGGCGTTGCTGAACTAGGGTATGATGAAATGGTCGTCGGAGCGTCACAAATCACACACATTTAAAAGGAATATTATGCAATGCCCGGAATGTCAGTCT
>NZ_JAEQCT010000040.1:0-52781 GCF_020738205.1 Microcoleus sp. PH2017_24_DOB_U_A | reverse complement strand
GCCACCGAGTTGGAACCAGCGGGTGAAGTCCCACTGTGCTTCGGGGCCCCACAGGAACAGCAGGGAGTGTCCGAGGCTGTTGGCTGGGGTGGAGACTGCTACGGTGAGGAAGTTGGCTCCTTCGAGGTAGGAACTTGCCAAACCGTGGGTGTACCAAGAGGTAACGAAGGTGGTGCCGGTTAACCAGCCACCGATTGCCATGTAAGCGCAGGGGAATAGCAGGATGCCAGACCAGCCTACGAAGACGAAACGATCGCGCTTGAGCCAGTCGTCGAGTACATCAAAGATGCCTCTTTCGTTCTCGGCGCGTCCGACTGCGATTGTCATTACGCTAATCTCCAAATAGATATAATTACGACGGATTTGTCTCTAGTCATTATTGCCCAAATGTTGATCTGCTTAACAGAAAATGGGTTGAATTATGAACAGAGTTTACTTTTCTTTACCGTATTTAAGATTATAGGGGTAATTCTTTACAATGGCAAGCATTTCTTCAAGAAGTTCGGGATCTTGACTGGTTCGGGAAGTCCTCTAAGTTCTCGAATAAACCCGGAATCCTTGCCGGCACGGGGACAGCGCCCTTACAGCAAGCGATGTTTTTTACCGCAATACTTTGTTACAGCCCGTCGGAAAAGTAAAAAACCGGGTTTTTTGAGTCTTGATGCGTAAGTCCTGTCCTAAGTCCTGTCCTATATATATACTGAGGGTAGAGTTCCAAACTTAGGTTTTTAAGACTATATGTTCAGCATTGACATGATTGTGAAGAACACGCCCGTCTCGCTGTCGGTGCAGCGGAAATCGGTGGAGGACGCTGAGGCTGTTTACCAGCAGGTTTTAGAGGCAATGCGTAACTCCCAACCGCAAATTTTGGAACTTACTTGTGAGAAAAATACTGAGAAAAAGGTAGCTGTTCTCAGCAGCGAGATTTCTGGGGTGGTGATTTCTCAGAAATCGGGAAGTGCTTCTACGGGAAGAGCACCGGGTTTTGTTTCGATGACTTTGGCAGAATGAGGGCTGGGGGTGTGGGCGCCGATATGGGCCAGTCAGCGGTTGCTGTGCGGGATTTGGGTTTTTGCTGGCCGTCGGGCGATCGAGTTTTGCAAGGTTGCTCTCTGGATGTACCCAAGGGTGAGTTTTGGATGCTTTTGGGTACTAACGGTAGCGGCAAATCTACGCTGCTGAGGCTGATGGCTGGGCTGCTGCACCCCCAATCGGGCGAAATTGATCTGGGCGGGCGCGTGGGTTTTGTGTTCCAAAATCCCGATCACCAGTTGGTAATGCCGACGGTGGGTGCGGATGTGGCTTTTGGTTTGGTTGAGGAAAGGCTTTCTAATCTTCAGGTGCGCCAGAGGGTGGCTGAGGCTTTGGAGGCGGTGAATTTGCTGGATTTACAACGGCGGCCGATTTATGCTTTGAGTGGGGGCCAGAAGCAGCGGATTGCTTTGGCTGGGGCGATCGCCCGTCATTGCGAAATTTTGCTGTTGGATGAACCTACGGCTTTGTTAGATCCTGATTCTCAGTTGGATTTGGTGGCGGCGGTGCAGCGGTTGGTGAAAAATCGCGGGATTACGGCTTTGTGGGTGACTCACCGTTTGGATGAGTTGAATTATTGTGATGGGGCTTTTTTGTTGGAAAAAGGCCAGGTTGTCGATCGGGGAGATCCGGCGCGTTTGAAGCAGCGGTTGATGCAAAGCCAAGATGTTTAGCGATCGAGCAATTTTAGAATATGGTGTCATTAGAATATGGTGTCATTGTTCTTGAAAATATGTTGTCATTGCGAGCGTCTTAGCGAAGCAATCTTTGGGCTCTGCGATTGCTTCGCTAAGAGCTCGCAATGACATTCAAGGACTCGCAATGATATTCAAGGACTCGCAATGACATTCATCGCAATCCTCGATCGCGCAACCAAGCGTCAGCCCAAATTGTATCAGCCTCTGACAGCGCTGGTATGACTTCCCAGTTACGATAATCTATCTTGAGATCGTAACTTGCTACGTCGTAAATTTCAGTGAATAACTCCTGTAAATTGATTACAGGTTCCGTATCACCCGATCGCAGTGGCAAAGGAAAAGCTGGCATCGGGTTCTGCACGTTAAAAGCGTACAAATCTGCTCTGGGGCGGCGATTTCCCCGACACACCAAAACGCTATAGTGACTTTCAATGTCATTACCAATAACTGGCATTTTTTCACCGCGCCGCAATAAATCTATTTCAATTAAATGAGTGCGGCTACCTAAAATCTCTTCTCGCTTTTTTTCGTACATTTGTCGTCCTTTTCCTGTGCGTTTATTGCTAGGCGAGAGAATTTCAATGAGGGTGATTAATTCTTGGTTTCCCCTTTCTCTAATTTCTAAATAGCCTTCCCGAACCTGGTATGGCATGGGAATATTCACTGTTAATGGTTGTGTTGGTGGATCTGCAACGGCTACGTTTGATGTTATTAATTCGGTTGTGGTTCTTGGCTGAATTACGTTTACATCAGGAATGCCAATTGATAAATTGTCGTCAGCGGTTTCATACATTCTCACTTCTACAGACACTAAATACTTAGGACGTAGTTGTGGAGATAACAATCTGGCAATTTCAATAATTAGCCAGTGGTGTAGGGCAGGCCAGAGTTCTGGATGCTCTAAATACGGATCCATACCGGGAAAGGGAGATGGCATTGATTTGACTCCTTGACTTAAGTCTATTTATAGTTTAGCAAGACTTTTTTGGAACAATTAGGGCGATCGCACATTTTGCATTTATTGCCACAGTCCGCCTGGGGTTTGAATCTGACAGAAGTCTCCAAAAGAACAGGTATTCCCTATACCACGATCGTCACCTATGCCAATTCTCCAGGTATGGCAATTGTAGACTATACAGCCTTGGATAAGATGGCTCGGGTGTTCGATATTGCGATCGAGGATTTGGTTGAGATATTAGAACAGTAAACTAATTTTTAGGTGGCAACCTGGAATTAATTCCGTTGCCAGTTATATAATTTGCTCAAGATAACTGTTCAATCTCCGATTCTTCAACTAAATTGATATTGTTTTATTCAGAATCAACACATTTTCCCTCTTCCCTCTGGGTGCATCTCAATGCAAGCGAATATATCCGTAGGGGCGAAGCATGACCGCAGAAAATAGGAGATGATAACTAATAACTTATATGCGGTCATGCTTCTTCAGGCTTCAAAAACCAGATGCACCCTTCCCTCTCTTTAACCAAAACTTTTTCGGTTAACTATTTAATTTTTAATTTTTCTCTATCTCATTCAGCTTTTGGGCGACTAGCTTCCTGACTTATGTAAATATTTTCTGCAATTGGCATAGCATCTCTAGTCCATAGAGGTTGCATGATTTTTTATTGCAGACTAGGATAATGCAATAATGCGCGAATAGCTTCCAGTAGCACTTACGCACCATAGCCAGGTGTAAGTCAACGACAGCGGATTGCCCCTTATTTCACCCTATATGTAGGGGCTGTGCCTAAGTCCTGTTCAAGGAGATATTTAATGAATCGTAATAATTGGCGACTACCTGTAACTGGGCTGCGGTTTTTACTTTTTGTGCTGTTGGTGATGGGCATATTTTTTAGAGTTGTCAATATCGATCGCAAATTCTACTGGTTTGATGAAACTTACACTTCCTTGCGAGTGTCTGGCTACTCAGGGAAATCTGTTCAGGAGCAAGTATTCAATGGGCCAGCAGTCACTAGCCAAGATTTACTGAAATATCAGAGCATTAATAATAAAAATAACGAAATCGATACTATTAAGGGTTTAGCAGCAGAAGAAGGTCAACTGCCACCACTCTATTTTCTGATAGCGCGATTTTGGGCTAAATTGTTTGGAACTAGCGTTACAGCCATGAGAAGCTTGCCTGCTGCGATCAGTTTACTACAGTTTCCCTGCGCTTATTGGCTCTGCCTGGAATTGTTTGAGTCTCCCATGGTGGGATGGGTAGCAATGGCATTGATATCGGTTTCGCCCATCCACGTGCTGTACGCTCAGGAAGCACGACCCTATTCTTTGTTGACTGTGTTAACTTTACTATCCAGTGCGGTTTTGCTGCGGGCTATGCGACTTAAAACTAACCTACAATGGGGAATTTATACAGCAATTACAGTCGTCAGCATTTACACTCATCTTTATGGTTTACTTGTGTTGACAGCACATGGAATCTATCTACTTATAATTGAAAAAGTGCGATTGAGTAAAACCATTTTTTCTTATGCTATCGCCTTTGCAGTCACGCTAATCGCAGGTTTAATCTGGTATTTGACAATCATTTATTGCCGACCTCTGCACGCTAATCCAAGCCTGCTGCAACCAGAACCTAAAATAGCGTTGACATCTTTAATGGCAAGGTGGATCGGGAATAGTAGCAGGATTTTTTTTGATATAAATATTGATGCGATGAGCTCATTCAAAAAGATGCTCCCTGCGATTCCTGTGATTTTATTTTTATTACTTTTAGTGGGATATTCGATTTATTTTGTCTGCCGCCACACTTCCCAACCGATTTACGCTTTCATCTTGGCTTTGATTATTTTTACATCCGTGCCTCTGATGATGGGAGATTTAATTTTAGGTGGACGGCGGCTCTCAGGCTACGCTCGATATCTAATTCCTACTTATCTGGGTTTGCAGTTGGCTGTGGCTTATTTGCTGACTGCGAAAATTACTTCTTCTACTGTTAATACCTGGCGGCAGAAGTTTTGGCAGTTGGTTGCAATAGGAGTGTTTTCGGCTGGAGTCCTGTCTTGCACCCTGAGTTCTCAAGCAGAAGTTTGGTGGAATAAAGGTCTGGATCAAGGCAAATTCACTATTCCTATAGCGCGCATCGTAAATCAAGCTAATTCTCCGCTGTTGATTACTGATACTGCGATCGGTGAACTCATTCCTTTGAGCCGTCGGCTCGATCCGAAAGTGAAAATTCTGTGGGGAGATCGACTTAAGCTTGCTCAGCATCCTAAAAATTACAGCAATTTGTTTGCATTTCTTCCCAGTAAGGAACTCCAAGAGAGGCTTAAAAAAGAATATAAATACAAGTTAAAGCCTGTTTTTCTTAATTCAGAGGTGACTTACGATACGCGGCTTTGGGAACTTATTGATAAGTGAGTGGCTATGGCGCATCTAAGTGCAGTAATCTCAAATGCTGACTTTTTTCATGGGAATTCTCAGGGTATGGCAACTGTAGATTATACGGCTTTGGACAAGATGGCTCGTGGGTTTGAATTTGCGATCGACAATTTAGTCGAAATTCTGGAACAGTAAACTAATTTGTCGATCGCACATTTTGCACTTATTCCAACAGTCCGTCGGGGGTTTAAACCCCCGCCGGAATCTGGCAACAAATGCAAGATATCAGTTCGATCGCATTAAACTTCGATCGGCAATTGCATCGGAATTGGCACGCTGTTTTCATCTAACACAGACACCGCATTCACGAAAACAATTGTATGCGGGACTGCGGGCATTAAGCGGCGCAGTGCGTTTAGGTAAGATTCGGCATCGCGGCGACGGGCGAAGCGGGCGACTGTTAACCGCTGACACTTGGGGAGGTGGCGAATTAGATGCCAAGGTTGAAGTCGATCGCGATATGTCGGTTGTTTTGGTATCATAGGAGTATCCTTCCCACTTTTGTGGGTGGTGAATGAAAGGCGATCGCTCTTGATTTATCAGGTCTGAGGGCGATCGCTATTGACTGTATATTCATACAATTACGACTACTCGTAATTGTCAAGGGCCAAATGGGACGAATTAGACTGCGAGTTCGAGAACTTGCTCAAGAAAGGGGTTGGACTCTCAGGGAAGTCTCCAACAGAACAGGCATTCCATATACTACGATCGCCACCTATGCCAGTTCTGCGGGTATGGCAACTGTAGACTACACGGCATTGGACAAATTAGTCCGTGTATTTGAGATTCCGATCGAGGATTTAGTAGAAATTTTGGAATATTAAACTGATTTGTTAGCGGGAAAATGGGGTTAATTCGGTTGCGGGTTCGAGAACTAGCCCAAGAGAAGGGTTGGACGCTTAAAGAGGTTTCTGAGCGATCGGGCATTCCTTACAGTACCGTTAGAAGTTATGCCCATTCTCCCAAGTTGGCAACTGTCGATTATACGGCTTTGAACAAATTGGCCCGTGCGTTCGATATTGCGATCGAAGATTTGGTTGAGATTTTGGAGGAATAAACTGATTTGTCAGCGGGAATATGGGACGAATTAGGCTGCGAGTTCGGGAATTTGCTCAAGAAAAGGGTTGGAATCTGACAGAAGTCTCCAAAAGAACAGGTATTCCCTATAAAAACCCGCTATGGGAAGACCGTAACTTGCAATATAATTCAATCAACAGACTGAACAGAATTTTCTTCCAACCACTTCGCTAACGTATCCTGGGTTTCCCCATCAGATGCTAAGCGTTCCATTATACCCACAACTTCCATCTCAGGAACCTCAAGAGAATATCCATTTACTTCCAGGAAAGTTGCCATCACAGCAAACGCTGTTCTTTTATTTCCGTCAATAAAGGGGTGATTCTTTGTCAAGCCATAGCCATAGGCTGCTGCTAAATCAAACAAAGTCGGTTCACCATAGCCAAATAGATGCCTCGGTCTGGCTAAACTACCTGAGAGAAGATTGTCGTCTCTAATTCCCGGACTACCCCCATGCTGAGCAATTTGATCTGCATGAATGATTGTTGCTATTTCTTCTCCCATCCAAAATGGTTCGCTCATTTAGCAAGTTCCCGCAGCGCATTTTTATACTTTTCGCTGACTTTCCTATAAGCTTTCATTGCTTTATCGATTTGAGGATTGCAGGTAGTGAGTTGAATTCCATCAGGAGTTTCTGTGAGGAAAAGATTATCTCCCTCACCGATTTTGAGTTGTTGCAATACTTCTTCAGGCAGAGTTATGACTAAAGACTCTCCAACTTTTTGAATTTTGACCGCGTACATAGCATTACCTAAAAAGATTACTTACCTAATATAAACCTATTCGATCGCCCTCATTCCCAGAAACCGGGTTTTTTCCAGCATATTCGCCGCAGTGCAAAGACTCAGAAAAAACCCGGTTTCTCTGCCGCAACGCGTAAGTGTCGATCGCACTTAATTCCGCAAATCCTCAAAATCTCCAAAATCCTCAATTCCGGCACGAATTGCCAAAAGTGCGTGAAGCGTAGCTATCCCGCAGGGAATCGACCCTGCCAATCTTGATGAAAACCCGCTAGTTGATGCTAAAAATTGGGCGATCGCACTTATCAGAGCCTCAATTTCTTTTTCTAAGTTTTCCTGCAACTTCTGTTCCACTTCTAATTCAATTTGCGATCGAAGTTTAGCCTCAATTTCCCGTTCTAATGTTTGGCGTAATCGATATTCCTGTGCTTTTTCCCGTTGTTGTTGTTTTTCGCGATCGATTTCAACTCTTTGCTTAATTGCTTCCTCAGCGATGCGAATATTTTCTTCAATGGGTAAACCTTCAGGAGTAGTCATCGGCCCGTACCATGTCGCTTTTGAATCTGGGGGATTGCGACGACCAAAAAATATCCGAATCGCTTCATCATCATCCCGATGCGATAGGACATAAGCTTTTAATTCGGATCTGCTCATTTCATCAAAGTTCGGTTTCATCCAAAAACCTCCAAAATCCATTACTAGATACGATTACTTGCAGCTCATCACTTACGAAAATATATACTTCTCTGGTTCGAGCATTAAAACGGAATAGTTGAATATCTCGGTAGTAGCTAGAGAACATCTGGCAGACGCGCAGACAGGCTTGGGCTTGTTCGTCAGTAGGATTAATCGATCGTTCCTCAATTGTGACACAAACTTTAGAATATAATATAACTTACGCATAGGAACCCAGAAACCGGGTTTTTACGAGACTAATTCGCGACAGTGCAAAGACTCGGTAAAAACCCGGTTTCTTTGTCGGAGTGCATAAGTCCATGTGAAATAGTAGGTTACGCAACCTCTTCTAACTCAGGAATATGTTCAGCTTCATAGTTTTCAATTAAGACACTAATAACGTCCATCATCGAAGCAAGGGGATGGCTTTCATCCTCGCCGATTCGATCGATTAGACTATCTAGAAGCTCGACTAAATGCTCGTATTCTTCTTCCGTGCAAGGGACAAAAACCGTTTTAGCAATAGATGACCAAGCAGCAATTGTTCGATCGATATCAAGATTTTGCATCATTCTTTCCACCTCTCTTCATCATATTCTGCATGAGTTAATACAGCCCGAATGTAGACTTTGTTCCGATTGTAATGAATAGCAGCAATGAGTCGAACTTTATTTCCTCCTAGGTTGAATACAGTTAATTTCCCTACTCGATCGGCAGACGGAAATAGTTCGCGGAGTTCAACGAAGGTCGCAAATTCATTTTGTTTGACAAGTTTGTACCACTGAACCAAGGCATTTTGTGTATCTGGATGAAGTTTAGCAAACTCATTAAGCCGTTTGCGGGTAATTACGTGCATATTAATTTGCTCATGCCTCCTCCTCTTTAATTCTTGGCGTTTTACTCAGCATGACATATACGCTTTGTGTAATTCCAGTTTATCAAATTCCAGAAAAAAAGGGAGAAATTCTCACTCTCCCCTTCTCCCCGCGCCGGATACGGCATTGCCGTTTCCCTACTTCATCTCATATCCAAACAAATTCGGATCGACTTCACCCAAATTCAAATCAGCCAAACCATACTCAGCCCAACGCCGCTGAACCATCGCCGCCATATCCGGATCGGATTCCAAAGGTTTACCCCATTCGTGCTCGGTTTCTGGCGGCATCTTCGTAGTAGCATCAATCCCCATTCTGCCTCCCAAACCAAGTTTTTCACTAGCAAAATCTAACGTGTCAAAAGGCGTATTCGGCAAGATAAATACATCTCGAACTGGATCGACTTTAGAACTAATTGCCCAGACTACTTGACGCGGGTCGCGAATGTTGATACTTTTATCGACAACAATCACAAACTTGGTGTAAGTAAACTGCGGCAATGCACTCCAAAATGCTAAAGCAGCTCTTCGCGCTTGACCGGGATAAGCTTTATCGATCGAGATAATTGCAGCTTTATAACTCAGCGCTTCCATTGGTAGGAAGAAATCGACAATTTCCGATACTTGTTGCCGCAAAATAGGAGTGTAAATGCGATTCAGCGCGATCGCCATCATAGCCTCTTCTTTCGGTGGCCGCCCGCTAAATGTCGTTAAATAAATCGGATCTTTGCGGTGTGTCATGCAATTGAATCGCACCAGCGGCGAATCTTCCACACCGCCGTAATAACCCATGTGATCGCCAAAAGGCCCGTCGGGTAACACTTCCCCCGGTGTAATCGTTCCTTCTAACACGATTTCCGAGTCTGCGGGTACTTCCAAATCTACTGTTTTGCACTTCGCTAAACTTACGCCGGAACCGCCGTAAAGTCCGGCAAATAACCATTCGGATAAATCTACAGGAATTGGGGTTGCTGCGGCTAGGATGATCAGTGGGTCAACTCCCAGGGCGATCGCAACTTCCAACTTTTTACCAGCTTGTGCAGCTTTCCGCAAGTGCCGCGCGCCGCCCCGCACCGATAACCAGTGTACAGTCATCGTGTTTTTTGACTGCAACTGCAACCGGTAAACGCCCACATTCGGCGTACCCGTTTCGCAATCCTTGGTAATTACCAAACCGAGGGTGATAATTTTGCCCGCATCTCCCGGATAGGGGCGAATCATCGGGATTTTGTTCAAATCGACGCCTTCTCCCTCAAATACCACTTGCTGACAAGCTGGGAAGAAGTCGCGGCCTGGTTTGGCTTTCACTACGTCGAACAGCACTTTGCCAAATTCGATCGCTTGGGAAATCTTTTTCGGCGGTTTGGGCTGTTGTAGCATACCTAATTTTTTGCCGAGTTCTTCAAGTTCGATCGGCTTTTCCATGTTCATCGCCCAGCAAACCCGTTCTTCCGTGCCCAACAGGTTAATGGCGACGGGGAATTCTGCCCCTTTGACGTTCTCAAACAGCAATCCGGGGCCGCCTTTGACTAGCATTTGATTGGAAATTTCGGCAATTTCTAGGTCGGAATCGACTAAAGCGCTGATCCGGCGCAGTTGTCCTCTGTCTTCTAGCAGTTTGAGGAAGCCTCGCAAGTCTCTAGCCATTTTTTTAAGATTTGTTAACGTTATCTATTTATTATGATGGCCGTCGGGCTGTTTGGGATCGAGTCGCAAATGCGCGGAAAGTACGCACGGTGTCCCCAAATGGTAGCTATCCCGTCAGGAATTGTCCAAAGGTATGTAGTTGCGCTTCAGGGCTCTTTGATATAGAAAAGAGCGCCCAAGCGCAACAACGTACCTCAAAATTAACCCGTATCAGAATGCCAGTTGCATCCAGGATGGTCGAAATTTCAAATTTTGTGACATTGAACTGCGATCGACACCTAAAGTTAAGAAAATAATAAGGACGATCGAAGAGCGATCCTCTTCCATGGCTTCGCTAACGCTACTTCCTAATCTTTTTAATCTAATGTTAACCAGAGATTAAGGAAAGATTATTGTTATTGCTCTCATTTTTGAATCATAAAAAGCTTAACCTAACTTTAATCATAATTTAAAACAAGCTTATTATAGTAGCTGTTTTTACTGGGAAATTCAGTCTATCCTAGGTCATAGATTTGCAAAGTCTGCTATCTAATTATTTAAGGACGAGGAGTTATGGTTTTCTTCACTAAAGGCTGGCGACGTGGCTTTATCGTTACC
Source organism: Microcoleus sp. PH2017_24_DOB_U_A (assembly GCF_020738205.1). Classification (NCBI taxonomy): domain Bacteria; kingdom Bacillati; phylum Cyanobacteriota; class Cyanophyceae; order Oscillatoriales; family Microcoleaceae; genus Microcoleus; species Microcoleus sp. PH2017_24_DOB_U_A. The sequence goes on along the minus strand of NZ_JAEQCT010000040.1, from coordinate 42,039 downwards.
CTAGCAGTAGCAACATTTTCCCTAAGTTTGATTACTTCCGCTGTAGCTGCGGTAACATTAAACGGTTCGGGAGCAACTTTCCCTAAACCTTTGTACGATCGCTACTTCTCTCAGATGAGAAGCGCAAATCAAATTACTGTAAACTACGAAGGTACAGGATCCGGCGCTGGTATCAAAGCATTAATTGCAGGTACTGTGGATTTCGCAGGCAGCGACGCGCTGATGACTTCTGCACAAATCTCTCAGGTAAGCCGTGGCGTCATGGCAATTCCGACAGCCGGCGGCGCGGTTGCAGTTGTCTATAACTTGCCCGGAGTTAACAATGTCAGGCTGAGTGCCGATGCCATGAAAGGCATCTTTGAAGGCAAAATTACCCGCTGGAATGATGCGAAAATCGCAGGGATTTCTGGACAAGCTAAAAATTTGCCAAATACTGCCATTCGAGTAGTTGTGCGGGCAGACAGCAGCGGTACTAGCTTTATTTTTAGCAACCACTTGCAGGCTATTGGCAGCAGCATCAAGGGTGCCGCTCAACCGAGTTGGCCCGGTGGCCCCCTCAGCGGCCAAGGAAACCCCGGCGTAGCAGGTTTGGTGAAACAAACACCCGGTGCAATTGGCTACGTTCAAGATACTTTTGCTCGACAAAACAAGCTGCAAACAGCGTTTATTCAAAATAAAGCTGGCAGATTTGTAGATGCTAACTTGGCAGAAGCCGAAAAAGCTTTAGCAGGGGAAACATACCCGGCAGACTTCCGCTTGGTTGAAGGAAATCCTAATGATGGATATCCGATTGTTGGCTTGACTTGGTTGTTAATCTACAAACAGTATCCTGCTGCGAAAGCAGATGCTATTAAAAAGATGGTTAATTGGGTGATGACTACAGGTCAAGGTTTGAACAAACAATTAGAGTTTACCTCGATTCCGCAAGCTACAGCTCAAAAGGTGATTCAAACAGTGAATCAGAGTGTGGTTGCTAAAGGTTAATTCAAATATTTTCAGGGAGTTATGAGTTTTGAGTTAATTGTATGGCTCAAAACTCATACGTTGCATTTATTTAAGGTGCAGGCACTATGCTATCTATTTCATTAATCAAAGATTTCGCTGTTTACGCCATAACTTGGGTATGACCAATTCTTCAAAGAAACCGAAAAAATTGACTCAGAAGTCTGCTGGAATCACCACCCACCTAGACTTGACTGATACGAAGGGTGAAGGTTTATGGCTGGAGTCGGGATTTACAGGATTTGTATGGGCTTTTGCTATAGCCACGGCGGGTACGCTGTTCTGGATGAGCGAGATAATTTTTAAGGATGCTTGGCCGGCTATTAGCAAATTTGGATTGGAGTTTTTGTGGAATCCCAAATGGGATATCGGTGAGTTGCAGTTTGGGGCTCTGCCGTTTATTTACGGTACGGTAGTTAGTTCTGCGATCGCCATTATCATAGCAATTCCTCTAGGACTTGCAGTCGCGATCGTTACCAGCGAGAACTTTTTGCCTGCTTGGGTGCGATCGCCATTAGGATTCATGGTTGAATTAATCTCAGCCATTCCCAGCGTCATCGTTGGCCTGTGGGGCATCTTCGTCTTAATTCCCTTCCTGCTGCCTTTACAGCAGTCGCTGTTCAACAATTTTAGCTGGTTTCCCCTATTCAGCAGCGAACCTTTTGGGCCGGGAATGCTGCCCGCCGGCATACTTTTATCGATTATGATTTTGCCCACAGTCGCCGCCATCAGCCGCGATGTCTTGCTGTCGGTTCCCGTAGATTTGCGAAGTGCTTCAATGTCACTGGGCGCTACCCGCTGGGAAACCATATTTAAGCTGTTATTACCAGCAGCAAGTTCAGGAATTATCGGAGCTACTATCTTGGCATTGGGACGCGCATTAGGCGAAACAATGGCAGTCACAATGGTAATCGGCAACTCGATTCAAATCAACCAATCTATATTAGCTCCCGGCTACTCAATCCCCGCTGTTTTAGCAAGTCAATTTCGGGAAGCTCAAGAAGAACTGCACATCGGCTCTTTAATGTATTTAGCCCTAATTCTATTTGTGATCACCCTATTGGTGAACGCAGTCGCAGTATTGCTGGTGCAGCTAATCGGCGTTAAGGGAGCTAAGAATTAACCATGACTCAAACACAAAAGTCCCACAATATTCTAGATGTAGAAATCAACAATTCGCTGTCGCTGAGCCGAAATTTGTTCAGCCGGGGAATGACAGTTATTGCATTCTCCCTCACAGGTCTGGCTCTGCTGCCTTTGTTCGCTATTTTGTACAAAATTTTGGGCGAAGGACTGACACATTTAAGCTGGGAAGTGCTAGTGTCTCTGCCCGCACCCGTCGGAGTTGAAGACCAGCCCAACGGCTTTGCAAATGCGATTCTTGGTACAGCTTTAATGGTAGGAATTGCCACATTATTGAGCGTGCCAATCGGCGTAATGACCGGAATATTTCTGTCAGAGTTTGGCAGAGACAATAAAGCTATAGCAAATACTATCCGCTTTATCACCGTCATTCTAAGTAGCGTTCCCTCAATTGTTGTCGGCGTGTTTGCTTACGCTTTAATTGTTGTGACAACTAAGTCATTCTCAGGATTGGCCGGCGGTTTCGCGCTGGGGATTATCATGCTGCCGGTTGTAGCGCTGACAACAGAACAAGCATTAAAATTAGTGCCTGCTTCTTACCGCCTCGCTTCTGCTGGTTTGGGAGGCGGACGCTTTCAAACAATGTTTCGGATTATTATTCCCTCAGCACTTCCAACTATTACCACAGGCATTTTACTCGCAGCTTCCCGCGCCGCCGGCGAAACTGCACCGCTAATCGTAACTGCCTTGTCCAGCCAATTTTGGCCTCCTTTAGTTGAGAAATTGGGCGAGATAGTTCAGTCTCCCGTCGGCGCAGAAACCATGGCAAAAATCCAAGAAATTCCCGAGACACTGCTAACTCCGACTCCTTCTATGTCTGTATTAATATACAGTTACGCCAGCTCTCCTTACAAGGAGCAGAACGAATTGGCGTGGACTGCTGCTTCTGTCCTTTTGGGTATGGTTTTGCTCACCAGCTTAGCTTCTCGTGCCGTCACTCGCAAACGCTTGCAAAATCGGTAAATTGCTTGAGAAGGAAGTTCGGCAACCGTATGGGATGTAATGTATTTAACGGATTAATGTTAGACAAGATTGCATTCATTCTCTTTCCTCTCTTCAAAATATCTGCGTTTATCTCTGTTTATCTGCCTTAAATCTGCGGTTTATGTATCAATATATCCGTGATTTACGAAACAAGTGCATAGATAGAACACCTAACTAAATAAAGCCATCAGGCCATATTCTGCATCTACTAAAAATCTACTGCTCACACTAGAAAAACTCCAAATAATGAAATCCAAAAGTAACTTAAAAGCTGAAAAATATAGCGACCAATTCCTCGAAGATACGACTCCTGAAATCGACCCCAATGCTATGCCAGCATTGCGGGTTCAGGACTTGAGCTTTTACTACGGCACTCACAAAGTTCTCGAAAATCTATCGATGAATATCCCTCACCCGCAAGTGACGGCGATTATCGGCCCTTCAGGTTGTGGCAAATCAACTTTTCTGAAAGCTCTCAACCGCATCGGCGAATTGGAGGGAAAAGTTCAAATCAAAGGCAGGGTTGAGTTTTTTGGACAGGATATTTACAGTCCTAAGGTAAATATTAATAGTTTGCGCCGCCAAATTGGCATGGTGTTTCAAAGACCGAATCCTTTTCCGCTGAGCATTTACGATAACATTGCTTACGGAGTCCGCATTTTTGGTCGAAAAAGCAAAGCAGAGTTAGACGAAATTGTGGAATCTGCCCTGAAAAGTGCGGCGCTTTGGGATGAGGTGAAAGATAATTTGAAGAAGTCGGCTCAGGGAATTTCGGGCGGACAGCAACAGCGACTTTGTATTGCTCGCGCTTTGGCTGTTAAACCGAAAATTTTACTGATGGATGAGCCTTGTTCTGCTCTCGATCCGATTTCTACTATGAAGATTGAGGAGTTGTTTCAAACTCTGCGGGAACAGTTAACTGTGGTGATTGTAACGCACAATATGCAGCAGGCGGCTCGGGTTTCTGATTATACGGCTTTCTTTAATACTGATGAAAGTCGCATCGGCCGCTTGGTGGAATTTGGGCCGACAAGCCGGATTTTCACTTCTGCCAGTAATTCTAGTACGAGGGATTACATTCAAGGTCGCTTCGGTTGATACTTAAATTGGAGCATCTCTGTTTTGGATGGGAGCATCTCATTTTTGTAAAAAGCATTTTTTATTATAGTGCTGTCCCCGCTCGCGTAGTGTAAAATACGCGAGCGGGGACAGCACTATAATAAATGCAAAACTGAGATGCTTCCGTTTTGCATTTTATAGTGCGAGTTCGCAATTTTTCGCTTGCTTTTATTATCTGGCAAGCATTTGCGAACTCACACTAAAAGAAAAAATACTTTTTGCAAAAGTGAGATGCAGTATACCCCTATTCTGGAAGCACTCCCGAAAAACAACAGGTTTCTCGGTACTTGTGCGGATATTCAACTAGCTGTAAATAGCTACAATTGATGTTATTGAAGCTCTCACTTCTCCTCGCTACTCCAAGACAACAGTAACCAATGGCCAGCTTGGTCGAGCAATTTAATTAGATTTTCAAACCTCCATTTACTTGTTGGACAACCAAACCTTAGCGCCACGGGCGGCATTTGCCACATCGCGGACTAAGGGTACGTAGTCATACCAGGCACTCGCATTGATGTCGCTGCGAGAACTGCGTTGCCAGCCTAAATTTGGTTCTGCAATCAGCGTCGTGATATCTGGGTTTTGGGCACGGAAGGTCGAATAGGCGCCGTCTACGTGCATGGGCCCGCCATCGGGATGTCCGCTGGGACGCTGTTGCACTTGTTCTAGAAAAGCTATCAGCCGATCGAGAATTTGTCCGTTTACACCATAGAAATGGGTGGTTTGAATCGCCCGAGTGTATGGTTTTAACAGCACTGCTGCTTCGGACGATCGCCCATTCGGATCTACCTTGGGTAAATTACTATCCGTCAAATAATGCCCCAAGTAGACCATCCCCCAATCCTGCCCTTGCAGTTGTTCGATTAACGCCGATTGCTGAGCGATTAGGGTTGGAGAAATTGCTAAATCATCTTCCATGACCAAAACGTTGGACAAGTTTTGCTGTCTGGCGTGTTTCAAAATGCTCAAGTGGCTCAGGAAGCAGCCCCACGCTCCGATACTAGGGAATTCACCCGCCGTCTCTGGACGACTCGCTGGGAAAATCTCAACACTATTAGTTGCCAAGGAAATCCCCACATTGGCAAGTTCCTTGGTAATGTCACGGCGGCGATCCTGGCGCTCTGGCAAATTCACCACGTAAGTCCGTTCAAAAAAATCCGTCAGTTTCATAAATTATGATTCTGTTAACCGTTACTATGATGTCGGACATCTTTACATATCCTAAACGCTAAGTACAAAATATCTTGTTCACCACAAGCGATCAACGGTGATTTCCTACATGATTCCCAAGTAAAATCACCACGACAATGCTGGAATGATGAGCTATTTTATACCAAAAATTATGACGTTTAAAAGTTTTGCAGCCACCCAAATTGTTCGCAAGGCTTACAGATAACTATTAAGTTTGGTAACGAGCCATTCAGAAAGAAACCCGGTTTCCGAACCCCGCAGGAAAGTCCTGAACAATAAGCATGATGGTGTCTCCAGGCACATATTTGTATTAAACTAACCCTAGTGTAATTATGTCTCCCTCTCTGTTAAAGCGAGAATTAGGTGTTTTCGGTGCAACTCTCATGGGCCTCGGCTCGATTGTGGGCACGGGAGTATTTGTGAGTATCGGGATAGCTACGGAAATTGCGGGGCCGGGAGTGATTTGGGCTGTGACTGTTGCTGCTTTAGTTGCTGTTTGCAATGGTCTTAACAGCGCTCAGTTGGCGGCGAATCATCCTGTTAGCGGCGGAACTTATGAATATGGTTACAAATATCTCAATCCTTGGCTGGGTTTTACTGCCGGCTGGATGTTTCTGGTAGCTAAAACTGCTTCTGCTGCTACTGCTGCTTTGGGTTTTGCGGGGTATTTTTTAAGTGCACTTGGTGTAGCCGATCGCACTTATCTCATCCTAACGGCATTAATTGCCCTGGCCGCCCTAACTTTAATTGTCTTGACCGGCATCAGGCGATCGAATATCGCGAATACTGCCATAGTCTCAGTTACACTTTTATCTCTGACTGTCTTTATTGCTGCGGGCTTGCCAGAGGTCAGGTGGGAAATGCCGACGCTACAGAACGATAGCGCGATCGGCTCCATCCTCCACGCCACGGCCCTGATGTTTGTCGCCTACACCGGTTACGGTCGCATCGCCACCATGGGCGAGGAAGTGCGGGAACCGAGCAAAACCATTCCCAAAGCCATAATTTTCAGTTTAGTGCTGACAATGGTGCTTTACGTGGCGGTAGCGGTAGTTGTTGCAGGTGCGGGCGGAGCCGATAAATTGTCCCTGCAAGCAGCAACCACTGCTGCACCCTTGGAAGTCATCGCCCGCAGTTTTCCAATTCCCGGAGTTTCGCAACTGCTAGCCATCGGCGCAATTACCGCCATGCTGGGAGTGCTACTAAACTTAATTTTAGGGCTGTCGCGCGTCTGGCTGGCGATGGGGCGGCGCTTAGATATGCCGAGAGTGTTGGCGCGACTGAATCCTGCGGGGACAACGCCTTATGTCGCTGTGGTGGTTGTGGAAGTTACGATCGCACTTTTAATCCTCATCTTTGATGTCAAAACCACCTGGTCGTTCAGTGCCTTTAGCGTTTTGATCTACTACGCTATCACCAACGCAGCCGCCCTACAACTTTCGCCCGCCGAAAGGCTTTACCCGCAATGGTTGGCTTGGGTGGGCTTGGCTGCGTGTTTGTTTCTAGCTTTCTGGGTGGAGAGGGAAATTTGGCTGACAGGACTCGGGTTAATTGGGGCCGGTTTAATTTGGCGGGCGATCGTCCGGCTCCTAGCGAGAAACTAACACTATGATAGATTGAGACACCATCCCGCATTGTAGAGGGCCATGCCCGATCGAACTCCCTTGCTGGCGACTCAAGAATCAGTCGCAGTCAGCGCCATCAGTCGTTATATCGCTCAAACACTAATATCCATCCAGGAAAAGCATCCCGAATGGATAGCTGAAAAATACAGGAAAACCCCCTGGGCCAAACCTGCTTTTCAGTCAGTTTTGATTGGAAAATTAACAAAAAATTTTAAAGTAGCCAGCGATACAGATTTGCTGCTGCTGACGGCAAAAAAATATCTCCAAATTCTGCTGGTTCCCGAATTCATCAATTCACCTCAATTCAGCAAATTATTTGCCAAAATTCAGCAGCTAGCCGTACCCCAAACACCACCAGCCCAATCACAAAACTCAGTTTCAGCAAAACCTCCAACTCCCACCGCCCACCAAACAAATTCGCTTCCTGTCGGCATTGCTATCTTGCTGCTAGATGTCGAAAACTTGCAACTCAACATCGAAACCGAAAAATTCCTCGAAGGAATTTCTCACTATCCCATCCAAATCAAAGTAGCCTTTGCCAACTGGCGCAGCATGGGCAAAAAAGATGCCGAATTTCACCAGCGCGGCTATCAACTGATTCACGTTCCCCCCGGCAAAGACAGCGCCGACTTGAAAATGGCAACAGTAGGCGCCTCAATTTTCGTACATTATCCCACAGCCAAGGAGATTTTTGTCTGTTCGTCCGATCGCGCCCTCACCCACCTCAGCAACACACTGCAAGCCCACGGACTAACCGTCTTTCAAGTCCGCAAGCAAATAGATAAAATCATAATTTTAAACAGCAAAACCGGACAAATGGAAACCTATTCCCTCGTAACAGTACCGGAAATTACACCTGTAGAACAATTAGTTATTCAGCTAAAAGAATTAATTAAAAAAGAGCAACAACGTACCTCATCTCAGTGGATAAAAATTTCTACACTTTCAGCTTTGTATCGGGAAAATTACGGCTTAGTCCTCAATCAAGTTGTTGCCAATCATTCCTTAGGTACTAAAACTAGGGATATATTTCTCAAATATCCCACAGATTTCGTTCTCCACAAACCCTCAGAAGCATCTCAAACTTATGTCACTCTTTTTGAAGTTAAATTATCGCCCCCACCCCCAATACTCAACAAAGAAAATCTCAATCACAACCAAGCAGCATCAGCAAGTTTGACAGATATCAATTCCTTAGAAGATTTGGAAAAAGCTCTGGTCAAAATAGTTGGCGACTTAACCGACAACTCTCCTCACAATTCTGTATTTCTCTCAAATGTTGGCAGCGAATTTCACAAACAATACGGCAAACAAATCACCCAAATAATTAAAGAGTTTAATCTCGGTAGAAAGTTTCCTAAATTTTTGCAATCTTGCACTTCTCTGGAATTAAAAAAAACCGAAAAAGGTTGGCAAGTTTCCCTAAATTAATTATTGGTTATTGGTTATTGGTTATTGGTTATTTGTTTTCCATGCCCAATTGCCAATTCCCAATTCCCAATTCCCAATTCCCAATTCCCCATTCCCAATTCCCAATTCCCAATTGCCAATTCCCAATTGCCAATTCCCAATTGCCAATTCCCAATTCCCCATGCCCCATGCCCCATTCCCCATCCCTCCGCTTCGCTTCGCCCAATTCCCATAACTTGAGTTATCATACAATCTGGACGTAAAGAAATGTAAAGGGATATGCAGGACAAAGTTGTAGTTGTGGTGGGTGCGACTGGCGGCATCGGTTCAGCAGTAGCCCGAAAACTCGCCGACGCGGGTGCGACGCTAGTGCTCGCCGCCAGAGACAGCACCAAATTAGACGCTTTAGCCAGCGAAATTTCGACAACAGAGGTACTGTGTGTACCGACAGATATCACCGATTTGTCGCAAGTCGAGACGCTGATGCAGAAAGCTGCGGGGCATTTCGGGCAAATTGATGCCCTCGTAAACGCTGCCGGTGCGGGAATTCTCAAGCAGTGGAACAAGTTAGAACCCGCTGATTTAGATGCGATGCTTGACTTGAACTTGAAAGGCAGTTTTTACACATCTCAAGCAGCCGCAAATGTGATGAAAGACCGCAAATCCGGTCACATCTGCAATGTCATCGGGATTTTGGGCAAGCATTCGATGGCGATGGGAACGGCCTATTGTGCTTCAAAGTTTGGGGTAGTTGGTTTTAGCAAGTGCATGGCAGATGAGCTGCGACGCTACGGCATTAAGTTTACGCTATTCTATTTTGGTGGGGTGGATTCTCCGTTTTGGGATAATGTGAGTTTGAAGGTAGATAGGTCAAAAATGCTGAGTACCGAAACCGCTGCCAATGCAATTATGTTTGCTCTTGCTTCTGACCCGCAAGCTGTGCCACTAGAAATTAATATTCAGCCAGAAAGTCATTTGTTCTTTTAGTAATTTGTTTGGTGTTCCACACGCAAAAAATGAGTTTGTATGGTGCTTTCATAGCACTGATTTACCCAACTCGATACTTCCCAGATTTTAGAAAAAAGTTCAATCTTCGAGATTTATCTGTGGAGTAAATCTCATGGCTGATTCCTTCTAGTATCCCACAGACGATTTACCAGAAATAATTGGTTGAAAGCCTCTGGGTTTGGCGTAAAAATTAAAATTAGAGGATTCATTACTCCAATCTTCAGGCTTTCAGGTAGAGGTTGCCCTCTGGCTGTCCCAGGTCAACTGTCAACTGTCAACTGTCAACTGAATGAAGTAGTAGGGTGCGTCAGTCACTTCTGGTTCCCCACCTGAAAATTAGACTAATCGCTGACGCACCCTACAATATCGCAAGCGATCGCTCGTACTGTCCCAGGTCAACTGTCAACTGTCAACTGTCAAAGTCATCCCAAACACCGCCTTTCTTTTAAGTGCCGATGTATTTCTGCCTTCAGAGGGAGCTAAGATATTCAATTTTTGGGTTATTATTAAGCGATTAGACAAAAAAACAATGAAAAATCTCCATTTCTCAGTCTCTCCCTTGCCATTTAACCGTGAAAATCAGCCGATTTTCAACTTTTCACGTTCCATTTTCAATTATTGATTATGGAGTTTGACCGCATTCAGTTTTACGTTGAAAATGCTCGAGTATCCCGCGACTGGTTTGTCAGCCACTTAGGCTTTCAATCAATAGCAGGTTATGCCAACAGCGACACTCGCACTGAGGTTGTCAGCAGCGGCAATATATGTTTTGTTTTATCTTCGCCTCTGACACCCGCTAGTCCCGCTGCTACTTGGTTGGAGTTTCATCCTCCGGGGATTGCCGATGTGGGCTTTCGGGTTAAAAATATCGAATTAGCGATCGCTAGAGCGCAGGTGGCAGGTGCTAAAATCCTGAAACCGATTCAAGAAGATCTAAAGGCAGGAGGCGGTTTTAAACTCGCACAAATCTCTGGCTGGGGAGATTTAAGCCACACGCTTGTTGAGCGAATTGGCGAGAATTCACTGCTGCGTGCTTCTTCTGGGCCGCCACTGTTGACTCTGATCGATCATGTAGTGTTAAATGTTGAATCTGGCGATTTGTCAAGTGCGGTTAGTTGGTATCAAAAAATATTAGGTTTTGAGCCGCAGCAAAATTTTGATATTCAGACTGAGAAGTCTGCTTTGCGAAGCCAAGTTATGGTACACGCTGAAGGTGGGGTGCAATTCCCGATTAATGAACCGGCATCATCTAATTCTCAAATTCAAGAGTTTTTGAGTGCAAATCGAGGGCCGGGAATTCAGCACATGGCTTTGCAAACGGATCGCATTGTGCAGGTTGTTGCCGATTTGCGATCGCGCGGTTTGCCTTTTTTGCCAGTTCCTCCAACATATTACTCGCAATTGCGGCGGCGGCAAAACTATTTGCCCGCAGATTGGCAAGCAATTGCAGCTTCCGAAGTTTTGGCAGATTGGCAAGAAGATACTCCCGCTGCGATGCTGCTGCAAATCTTTACCCAGCCAATTTTTGCCGAACCGACTTTCTTTTTCGAGATTATTGAGCGTCGAGTTACTTTAGTTAATGACAAACTGGTGCAAGCTGGAGGTTTTGGGGCGGGTAATTTTAGAGCTTTGTTTGAGGCAATTGAACGGGAACAAATGAAGCGGGGAAGCTTGATCGATGATTGATAAAACTTCCACTTTTGAGTTCATGCAGCCTTGTCGAGCAGCAGTGCAATATCCGTCCACCCGTAAGCAATTTCTTTGACTAAAACTCCAGCTCTACTTGTCTGTTGTTCCTCCACTTTTTTGCCTCCTAAAAATTCATAAAACCTGCAAGCAGAATTGTCTCCCAGTACCCAAGCCAGCATCGAGTTCAAACTTAATTCTGCCAATTTTGTGGCAACCGATCGCACGAGTTGTCGCCCAATTCCTTGACGCTGATATTCCTCCAAAATATAGATGGCAAATAATTCTCCTCGATAAACATATTTGCCCGTGCGCTCGCAACCGCCGGCAGCAAAACCTACAACTTGTCCCGAGTTATTTTCAGCAACGCAGACATAATCGCCAGTATTTTTGACGTTTGACAGGATTTCTTGCCAATTGTTTTCTCGTTTTTCATAGGACAGCTTGGCGAGGTAATCTGCCGGTATGATGTTTCGGTAAGCTGTCCGCCAAGTGTCGAGATTAACCTGTGCAATTGCAGGTGCATCAGCGATTTTAGCTTCTCTCACAATCATCAGAAAAAACTCCTTTCTCGCCCTGGCATCGTATTTGAGAATCTACGCAAACAATCCGATCGCGCCCTTCTAGTTTAGCTCGATACAGCGCGCGATCGGCCTCCCCAATCAACCACTCCAAAGATTGTTCAGCAGCGGGCACAGCACTAGCTGCGCCCATACTCGCCGTCACAGACTCACTTACCTTTGAAGCTTCGTGGGGAATTGCCATAGCATTCAAATCGCTGCGAATTGATTCAGCTACCCGCATTGCTCCCTTAGCATCAGTCCCGGACAAAATTACTGCAAATTCTTCCCCACCGTAGCGAGCCGCTAAATCACCTCCCCGGTGAGCGTTTCTGTCTAAAATTTCAGCAACTTTTTTGAGACATTCATCGCCTCCTTGATGCCCGTAGCGATCGTTGTAAAGCTTAAAAAAATCTAAATCGATCAAAATTAAAGACACTGGCTGTTTCTCTCTAGTCATCCGCTGCCATTCTGATTGCAATGTTTTGTCAAAACAGCGACGGTTAGCAATCTGAGTCAAGCCGTCCACAGATGCGAGTCTGTGCAATGCCTGATTAGCAGATTCTAATTCTAATTTAGCCTGTTCTAATGCTACATTTTGCTGAGCCAATTTTTCACTTTGCTGTTTTTCTTGCTCGTACAAAAACCGGATGGAAGCTTCAGCTTCTTGCAATTCTTGCTCCGCATATTTGCGCTTGACAAACTGTCCTAATTGGGAACCTATTGCCGCCATCATTTGCAGTAAGTCTTCATCCGACGGCTGTTTTTCCCGGCAGAAAAAAGTCATTACCCCTACAACTTGACCGCTAGCACGAATTGGGAAACCGAAGGCCGATCGCAATCCTGCTTTAGCAGCTAAGTGCGATCGCATAAAATTGCCATCCTTAAGAAGATCCGTAATCCATTGCGGATAACCGGTGTTCCACACTATTCCCGGTAAACCCGTACCAGGCTCTAGGGTAATCTGCTGGCAATTTTCCACAAACTCCCCAACTTCACTTCCCCGCCGCCAAACTCCCACTCGAAGCAAAAAAGGGAGAATATCTTCAACGTTACTATCTGGTGCAGCAAACAAAAATGGTATTCGATCGTGCGTATCTTCGGCATCAAACTTAGTATGTTTTTCATCCACAGGCGTCCAAAGTTCACCGATATCCCACCCCAAACTTTCACAAATAGCTTGCATAATTTTCGGAGTGGCGCTCTCTAAAGAACCAGATTCTGACATGATGCGAGCTACTGCATATTGTGCTGCTTGACGCTTTTTTGTCCGTTGTTGCTCGGTGATATCTCTGCCCACATAGACAAAATCTTGTATAGTTTTGTTGTCTGAGTGCTTGCTTTCTATACTTGTCTCAATAGTAGAGCAGGAAAATGCAACTGTCAGCTTTGAACCTTTTTTAGTTGTACAAGCTACTTTTACTTGATGCCAAGATTCATTTTTTAGTTCAAGAGGTAGCTGACTAACTTGACGCAATAATTCCTCGTCCGCCGTAATCATCGAGATTGGTTGACCGATTAATTGTGATTCGGTATATCCAAACAATAGTTGGGTGGATTGATTGACCTTTTTGATTTCTCCCGCTTGCGTTGTCACCAATAAAATATCATTTATGGAGTTAAGAATTTTATCAATATAGTCGCGAGCGTTAGCCAAGTAATCGACTTTAATACTGTTTTCGTTGGCTGCTTGAACCATACTTTGCTGAAGAGCAGCAGTGTCTGTTACATCTTCGCAGAAAATAATTAATCTCTCAGGATTGAGCTGCTCTTTCTGACCAAAAATATACAAATCTAGATAAAAATAAGAGCCATCATTTAAAACTCTGGTAACAGATTTTAATTGGAAACTTGGCTGTCGTTGTTCTAGAATATCGTCTAGCAGTTCTTCAATTCCGATCAGTTCGGGAAAACTATCGCGCACATCTTTGCCTTGTTCCAATTCATCAGGAATTTGGGCAAAATCTTGTACGTTCAAGGATGTTTCTTGAATCTTCAGTTCCCGATCGACTGCAAGGTATTCAATGCGACGCAAGGATAACAATTTGTCAAGCAGATTGTTAATGTTTTGGGAGCTAATCTGTAAACTTAATTTGGGAAGCATCTCGTTATTATAAACCATCAGACTCTAGGGTTAGCAGATAAAATTAGTTGTTGTTTTGGTGCTTGCTATTTCTCATAGAAATTTTGATTCTGCTGGATGCCAGCAACTATTCTCGCTGGCTAATTTATCGACACAATAAATTTGGGATTCTCCAAGCTTTTTTTTATTTAAAATTATTACTTAGACCAACTTTTTTGTGAGCAAGCGCAGTCAAAATCAGCCTCTATTGAGGTTTGGATTTATTAACAATACCTAGCGGTTGGCCGTATTTGTACAGCAAATTTTAAATTGTAGATTCCCTGATAATAGGGAGCATCTCATTTTGGCAAAAAGCTTTTTTTTGTTGTAGTGAGAGCTTAAGAGCTCGCTTTGTTTTAACAGCAAGCGAGCGGGGACAGCACTACAAAATCAAAACTGAGATGCTCCCTGATAATATTTGTTACAACCGCTACAGTTGATGATTGGCACAGTTGAATTAAACTATTGCCTTTAATTAGCACCATTCCTATAGACACTACCTCCCCTGGGTATTTGTGTCAAGTTTTGTAAAGGATCTGTGACATTAAAGTGATATAATCTCTAACAATTTGTATAAAATTTTCAAAATACTCTGCTCAATGCTGAGACTTATCACCGACTTTGACGGCCCGATTATGGACGTGTCCGATCGCTATTACGGAGTTTACCAGCAGTGTCTGGCCGAGACTCAGCGTGAGGGCCAAACAGTGCACGAACTCCCAAAAGCCGAGTTTTGGGACATGAAGCGGGCGCGGGTTCCCGAAACCGAAATCGGCATTCTCTCAGGATTAGACGCAGCCCAAGCCCTCGAATTTGCCCAGAAACGGCGTCAAACTGTCCACACGCTGCCGTTCCTGATTTACGATAAACCAGCCCCTGGAGCCGTGGAAACCCTGGAAAAGGTGCAGCGCGCTGGAATAGACTTGGCGGTGATGACTATGCGTCGCGTCAGGGAACTAGACGAGGCTTTCAACCGCTGCAATTTAGGGCATTTTTTCCCAGAAAACCGTCGCTATTGCCTCCCCAACGATTATGTCAAAACCGGGGATGTCAAAGATAAGCCCCTGCTGATGGCAAAAGCTCTCGCCGAACTGCCGCCTGCTTCTGAGCTTTGGATGGTGGGGGATACGGAGGCGGATATTATAGCAGCAAAAACTCACGGTGTCAAGGTAATTGGTGTTTTGTGCGGCATTCGCGATCGCACCCAACTAGAAATGCACCAACCGGATTTAATTGCTAACAATTTGAGCGAAGCTGTTGAGATTATTTTAGGATAGTTATTAGTCAGTTGTCAGTTGTCAACAGTTATCAATCATTAGTCAACAGTCAATAGTCATTAGTTATTGTTAATTAGTAATTGGTAATTGGTAATTGGTAATTGGTAATTGGTAATTGGTAATTGGTAATTGGTAATTGGTAACAATCAACTAACTACTAACACCTAAGAGCTACGAACCAACCAATAACAATTAACCAATAACAATAATTAACAACTGCCAACTGTCAACTGCCAATTGTCAACTGTCAACTGACAACCGACTATCGCAGAAAACTGCTGACCAGCCAAAGAATTAAAAACGTAAACAAAGCGATAAATTTCTCTGTTGTGATAAATGCCGTACTGAGCAAAGGGCCCATAAGACCTCCCAGCACCAAGCCTATAACCAAGCCAGCCACAGTCAGCAGCACAGCCCGACCAAATTTTTGTTCCTTGCGATTAAGAAAATAAAGACAAGAGCCGACCCCAAGAGCCAGAGTCAACTGTAGTAAAGAATCGTTAGCCGCTGGATAAATACTCAGTCCGCCCAATCCCACATAAACTCCAGCCGGCCACAAAATATCGGCTCGACTAGGAGTATCGATCAGGCGCTGCAACCAAGCTGGGCTGCCGGACGGAGCAGATGGAGTAAAGCTGGCGGGTGGGGGAGCCACTCGTTCGGGAAAGCGGATGCGTTCGGGTACTTTTATTTTCCCTTCCTGTCGCTGGCGGAGGCGATCCATGAGGATCGCGTCGTAAGCAACTTCGATCGATTCCAAACGTTTCTTGTCGCCGCTGTGCTGCTCGGCTAGACGGGTGCGGGCCTCTTGCACTTCATCAAAGGAAGCATCTTCATCGACTTCAAGCAGTTGATAGGGAGTTTGCTCACTCATAAAACTTTTTGGTATGCGGAAAACTCAGCGTCTTGAGACCTGAGAGGGCTGCAACGAAACGAGGCTAGAAGGTAGAAGGCATTCGGCATTCCGAAATAAAAATTTGTCAATCCAAAGATTGTTATTTAGATTGTGATTTTTCAAGCCGGCAATCTTAAATTTTACCTTGTGCCGAATGCTTTTAGCAGGAACTTGTGTTAGATGTGCTGACAATTCCCGACCACTGGATTTTTTTTAGTCGATCGCGGCGGTAGGAAAAAAAGCGAGCCGAGTCAGAATAAGTACAGAAAGGAGCGATCGCCACTTGAGAAGAATTAATTCCCAACTGCTGCAATTGCAGAGCATTGCAGAGGCGAACATCCAACCGTACCTTTCCCGGTTCTGGATCGGTCAACACAGGTGATTCGGGTAGTTGGTGTAAAAATTCCAGAATGCCGTCGGCTGTTGCACCAACTGCATTCTGAGGAGTAATCGTGGCTCCCAATTGGGCTGCCACTTCCACAGATACCTGGTAAACCTCTCCACCGATCGCCGGCCCGAGAGCAATCTTCAGATTTTCTAATTGACTGCCTTGTGCCACAAGTTGAGCGATCGCCTCTGGTAATATCTTAGCAGCAGTCCCGCGCCAACCAGCGTGAACGGCGGCCGCGAGTCCCGTGCCGCTATCAGCAATTAGCGCCGGTACGCAGTCAGCCGAGCAAACCCACAGCGCCTCAAAATCTCGCGATGCTACCAAGCCATCGGCCTGGGCATAGGTGGGGGTAGCTGTTTCCGGGTCTAGAGCCACAACTGGGGGCAATAGATCGGTTTTGAGTACGACATTGCCGTGTACCTGTTGGAGACGGTAAACGGGAGATCCTGGTGCTAAAACTTCCGTGAGATCGATCGGGCCGCGCGGCGAGAAATCGCGAGTAAAAAAGCCGTGAGACCATCGATCGAGCAAGCTGCAAGTCAGATAGGGCAAGCCTTCGGCACTCTGCTGCCACTGCCAGCTAATACCGTCAGGTTGTCCGGTACGTTCAGAGTCAGGAAAATTTGTCAAGCGATCGCCAGCTAAAGCCATGAAACTTATCCTTCCCCAAGTGAGTCATTTCCTTTGTATTTTAGACAATTAACAATTTTGCTACTTAGTTTAAATGGGCGATCGGCAAAAATTGGGGGAGATGGGGAGATGGGGAGATGGGGAGATGGGGAGATGGGGAGATGGGGAGATGGGGAGATGGGGAGATGGGGAGATGGGGGAGATGGGGGAGCTTAATTCACAGACACGAACGCCAAAGCGCTATTATCAATGTGGCCGTCACAGGCTAGTTGGCAGTGCAATGATTGGGAGCGGAAAAACCAGGGTATCGATCGCGAATCGACGCAGCATTCGAGCTGTTCGACGGGAAAAAAAATTGCCTTAAGCCCGTTCAATAGTTGACAGTTGACAGTTGACAGTTTGAGAGCGACCTCTACCTAGAAGAAAGAGGATTGGAGTAATGAATAGTCTGATTTTCATTTCTCCCGAGCAGGGTTCCGGCTTTCAACCAATTACTTCTGGTAAAATCAGTTAAGTCTGTATAAAGATAAGGATTGCCATACACTTCGATCCAGACCCTGCCAAAAAACAGATACTTGCTTTCCGACTCCTGTCGCCAGCAGCCCAAAACTTTAGACTAAGATTCCTCCTCCCAGAATTCAAAGCTGCGAGTAAATCTAAAATCTAAAATCTAAAATCTACAATCGACTAATCTTCTTGCGCCCCCCCTGTTGAGTTGGGAAAAAAAAATCGTGAAACCAGTTCCAGACAAGCAAATAACAGCCCAGTTGAACACCAAACAGCAAAAAAATCACCCCACAGGCGCCCGGACTCGATCGCGCCTTTTGTCCGAACGCTCAATGCTGGTGGGACTAGGTTGCCTTGCCAGTCTGGGACTGCTGAGCAAAGGCATAGTTTGGGCCCAAACTGAAACTCCGCCAGCAGAACAAGCCGTCCCCGGCGCAGCAGAACTTCAGCCACTATTTGAAGCACCTCTGGCGCCCCCGGAACCCGAAGCCCAAGTGCAGCGAGAACCAGATCCCGAACCCCAGGCAGAAGTTCGGGCCCCATCGCCAGATTACGTCACCGAACAACCTCCGGCCCAATATTATCTACCGGAACCCGCACTGATTCCCTTGCCAGAAGCGACGGCCCAGGAACCTCCTTTTGAAGCACCAGTTAACCCAGAAGCCCGCGCTGCCACCGACCAAACAGACTACAGTGTTGGCGCTACCAGCCAATACGAAGCGCCTACAACGATCGAGTTTGCAGAAAGATCGACAGGCTGCGAAGGTTCCGTGTCAGCAGGACAAGGAGTTGGCGGTTTGTGCGGGCCTGCCGCTGTTCCCGAACCCGTGACAGCAGAAGCAGCCCCTCCCAGTTACAGCCCAGAAAGGCCGATCGCCGGAGGGCCCAACTACAACCCGCAAACTCCCAGCACAATTGGCCCTTATATTGCCACCCCTCCTTCTCGAAATCTGCCACAAAGCCCCGGGACTGTTCCGAACCTTCCGGGCAATGTTCGGGGAACTGTCGCCGGAAATAATAGCGGAAATCCTATCAGTAAAGTAGGTCAGGCCGCTCAACAAGTAGGCAACCAGCTTTGGGGACAGGGCAACCAGTCGGAATCTGCTTACACACCTCCGGGCTACTCAGCAGACAGCGGATACCCAGCTAACCCCGGATACTCAGCAGATGCTGGATACTCGATTAACACGGCAGCCTACGCCGCTGGCCCACCCGAACCCAGCATGGGACTAGGGCCAGTGCAAGTCGGCGCGATTAGTGTCAGCAGCGGCAGCAATACAGGTTTTGCTTACTACAATCTCACGCCGCGTCCCTTGGGCCGGCCTGGAAATGGCAACACCAGCCTGCTGTTTCCGCTATCGATTGCTGCGGAAATTACTTCACCCTTTGGGTGGCGGACTCATCCGGTTATGGGCTACGGTAGGTTTCACACCGGAACGGACTTGGGAGCCCCGATGGGAACGCCCGTACTGGCCGCTTATGCGGGTCAAGTGGCGATCGCCGATTGGTTGGGCGGCTACGGTTTGACGGTGGTTCTCAACCACAGCAAACAGTCTCAGGAAACTCTCTACGGACACCTTTCAGAACTGTTTGTCAAACCAGGAGAGTGGGTGAAACAGGGTGATACGATCGGGCGTGTCGGCAGTACAGGAATGTCTACAGGGCCTCACCTCCACTTCGAGGTTCGGCAAATGACTGCTCAGGGTTGGGTGGCGATCGACCCCGGTGCTCAGCTAGAATTCGCTGTAGCAAAAATGATCGGCACTTTGGAAACCGCCAAAATACCCCAAATGCCAAAATTTGTGGAAACACAAAGCGCTAGTGCACTCAAGGATTTGGAAAACGATCTGCCCCAGCTTCCACCTCTGCCGCTGGGAATGGACATCGAAGTTCACAACCTCCAGCCGCCATTCCCAGAATTGTTAAAAACTGACACTTCTGCATCCAAGGATAAAGAAGCCTCCAAACCCAAAATTCAGAAGCAAGCTAGCAGATAGGTTTTTTATCAGGCAATACGCTTGAGTTAACACTGTTTCTTGCCCGGAGATCCCCCTAAATCCCCCTTAAGAAGGGGGACTTTGATCGAGTTCTTGTCCCCCCCCTTTTTTAGGGGGGTTAGGGTGGATCAGCCTTAACCCAAGCGTATTGTTTTATAAGCACTCAAAGTACACACTACAAACAATCAAATAGGTTCGTAGTGAGGACTTTAGTCCGCATCCATAGAAGGACTAAAGTCCTCACTACAAACAATCAGCAAGAGCCTCCCATAAAAATTGGTAAATAGTAGCTTATGCTAATAGCGCAGTATTTGTGGGAATTAATTTTATTTCTGATTATTATAGTCGGGCCGATTCCCCTAAGCTTGTCTCTGGCCTTCGAGAATCACAAGGAAAACAGTAACTATTCATTTCCTCATTTTCTCCTCGTACTTTTGACGGGATGGAGTCTTGCACAAATTTGTATAGGTTTGATTTTAGGAAGTGCCGATCGCCTAAATCTTGCTGCGGTCATTATAGCAGAAATGCTGATTTGTGCGATCGGCTTAATTCTGATTTATGCCAAAAACCAGAAATCTTTTAGCTTCTCGCAGTGGCAGATTCCCCAACTCAAGCAACCTCTGATCCCATCCGAACTCCTAATCATTGGTGCCACCGCATTTGCAGGATTTGTGTTGTGGGAAACCCTAGCAACTAAACCCACAACAAATTATGACTCATTGTGGTTTCACCTACCTGTAATTGCCAGATGGTATCAAACCCACTCATTTACATTCTTAGATGCCGCCGGAAATTGGATTTTTGAACACGAGCAAGCCCGAGTATATCCCTACAATTGGCACGTCTTGTCTGCTTTGTGCGTACTCCCCTTCAAAGAAGATTTTCTCACAGCTTTTCCCATGCTAATTGCCTGGGTACTTGAAGGAATTGCAGTCTATCTATTGAGTATAAAATTTGGAGCAACGAGATTTTATGGCATGGCAGCAGCATCTTTAGTATTGACAGTACCGATGATGCTCAACCAAGTTAACACCATTCACCCAGACTTACCGCTAGCTGCGATATTTACAGTTGCTTTATATTTAGGTTTATCCTATCACAGCAGCCGATCGCAATCCGAGCTATCCCTATTTTTGGCATCTGTAGGAATGATAGCCGGAATTAAAATCACTGCCCTAGTCTATGCAGCCTCACTTTTAGGAGGATTAGCAATATTAGAAATTAAAAGATTCATCGTTAATAAAAATTCTACACGAACTAATTTTAGAATTCGCCACATCAAACCAGTCTTGGTGTGCGGCATACTTTGCTGCTTGTTTTTAGGAGGTTTTTGGTATGCGAGAAACTTGCTGCATATCAATTATCCTGTTGGTGATTCCCGCGAGATTAACATTCCCTTACAGCCTGTTGCCCCACCGTCTCCAGTAGCATCCCCAAAACCTCCAGTAGCATCCCCAAAACCTCCGGTAGCGTCTCCAAAACCTCCGGTACCTGGGCCAAAACCTCCGGTAGCGTCACCAAAACCTCCCGTACAGCAGCCAACACCTACCATACCTGCGCCTTCAGCTTCGCCACTTTTGAAGATTTGGCAAAGCACTTTAGCCGCTCAATTTAATCCCAGTAATATTTCCCACTGGCAAATGTTCGGCTTGCAAGTCCTCATTAGATTGCAACTGCCATTTCTGGCGATCGCACTTCAGGCCTCTTCAGCACCTCTAGCTTTGATCCAAGGTAAAACCAGGATAATCAATCAAAACAATATCATTTTAACCGTAGTTCTTGCCAGCACCGGAATTCTCTACGTCATTACACCTTACACCTCCGGGACTGCCGGAGAGGCGATCGGTCAACTCAGTCCTTTACTCGGTTTTAATCTCAGATACGGCTTTCCCTTTTTAAGCTTACTGGCGATCGCAGCAGCAGCAACCGCGACTGAGCTCAAAACTCGCAAGCAAGTAATTGTAGCAGTTGTTTTAATTAGCAGTATTTCCGGCATTATTAGCAACACAATTTTTGACCTAATTAAAAATGCTTCTTTTACCGGAAAGAGTATTGTTTGGGGAAGTTGGTTAATTGACAGGTTTAAATCTCATTTTGCCGAAGCCATCAATCTGGTGATAAAAATATTAGCGCCCCGTTTGCCAGATTTAGGAATATACCCATTGATTTATGTTGGATTACTGCTACTAGCTGGGATTCTATTTAAGCGCAATCCTAGTTTAATTGGCTTGAAAAATCTACTCGCTAGCTTGAAAAAATCAAGTTACATAATGATAATTTGTGTCTGCATAGCATTGATGGTAAGTGCTACTTGGGTGGCGAGGGAAAAGCGAGATGTTGCTCGCGCCGAACTGTATCGCGGAATTTACGAATATATTGACAAAAATACAGTACCCAATGAAAAAATCGGCTTCTTTTTAAGTTACCGCAGCTACCTGTTTTACGGGAAAAATTTGGACAGACAAGTTTTATATGTGCCGTTTAGAGCCGATCGACTTCCGGCATGGATGGACAACCTCCACAAAAATAACATTAAGATGGTAGGATTCGGGCCCCTGACTGAGATGGACGAATACACCAAACTAGCTTTATCTTGGCTGACAAGTCCCGAGGGCCCGCTGCAACCAGTTTTCGGCAAAGATTTTAATACTGAGTCGGTACTGTATCGCTTAAAATATTAAAATATATGAGTTAGAATGAACACAACTAAAACTCTATTTTCAATTATAGTTCCGACTTACAATCGCCCCGAGAAATTAGCGCAGTGTCTTCAGTCTTTTGTGGAACTAGAATATCCGCGCGATAAGTTTCAGGTGATTGTCGTCAACGACAGCACCGAAATATCTGTAGAAACTACAATATCCCCTTTTCAAAATGGGTTAAATCTCACACTTTTGACACAACCCAACTCAGGCCCCGCAACGGCGCGAAATACTGGGGCTTTTGCAGCCGAGGGTAAATTTTTAGTGTTTACAGACGATGACTGTACTGTGGCGGCAGATTGGCTGCAAAATCTAGAAAAGCGATTTGTGGAAACACCAGACTGTTTGATCGGAGGTCGAACTGTCAACGCGCTGCCGGATAATATCTATTCTACTGCCAGCCAGCAACTGATCGATTACCTTTACAGTTATTACAATGCTATTGGCGATCGCGCGCAATTTTTCACTTCTAACAATTTTGCCCTTCCCGCTGAGGCTTTCCAGAAAATTGGCGGGTTTGACACGACTTTTTCGCTAGCGGCTGGAGAAGATAGGGAATTTTGCTTTCGCTGGCTCAATTTGGGAGGCCGCGCGGTCTATGCTCCCGAAGTTACAGTCTATCATTCCCACGCACTAACTCTGCGGAAATTTTGGCGGCAGCAATTCAATTACGGTAGAGGTGCTTTTTTGTTTGGGGAAATTATCTCGAAAAGTGGGGCTAAGGGGAAACGGCAACATCCGTCATTTTATCTGAATTTGCTAACTTATCCATTTTCCCAGGGATCGGGTATTCAAAAGCTATTAATTGCTGCTTTGTTTTTGGTTTCTCAGGCGGGAATTGCGGCGGGGTTGTTTTGGGAGAAAAATGTTTTTGTTGAGAAAGAGTTTGTCGATAGGGGGCGTCAGTTTTGAGCAGATGCAGACGGCGGTTGAAACCGCTTTTGACCTCTTACTCGTAGGCGAAGCCAGCGCGAAGCGCTTATGTGGCGAAGCGCCCGTCATCCGAGTAAGAGGTCAAACTACAAAAACGTAGGCGTTAGCCTTCCCGAAGGATAGTCTGCCTCCGCAGACTAAAGAGAATAACATAATGTTCGCCGCTCGTTCTTCAACCTGCGGAGGCAGGTTTTGTTTTTATAGACGCGGTTTCAACCGCCGGGTATTTTATGATTAAATACTCCGCGTACACCCCAAGATTACATAAATCCGTGTTCGGCTAAGAATTCAGGTGTAATTGTTCCCAAACTGTTCATGGCGGGGGTTTCTTCCCAGGGTTCGGGATGGGCTTCCCGGCCGCCGCTGCGGAGA
Organism: Microcoleus sp. PH2017_24_DOB_U_A; assembly: GCF_020738205.1. NCBI lineage: Bacteria > Bacillati > Cyanobacteriota > Cyanophyceae > Oscillatoriales > Microcoleaceae > Microcoleus > Microcoleus sp. PH2017_24_DOB_U_A. The sequence goes on along the minus strand of NZ_JAEQCT010000040.1, from coordinate 18,485 downwards.
AATTTTGCTACATATTTGCCGAGTATATCTGCTTCTAAATTAACTAAACTTCCCGGCTGCAAATAGCTGAGGTTTGTCTCGGAAAAACTGTGCGGAATTACGGCAACTTCAAACCAATTTCCGTCTGCATCGCAATCTGCTACGGTGAGGCTGATGCCGTTGACGGCGATGCTGCCCTTGGAAACGATGTATGGCGCAATTTGACGCTGCCATCCCGAATTGGCTGTTGGTGGGGCTGTAAACCTCATCTCCCAAGCGTTGGCGGTTTGGGTGGATGTCGCTAAGGTGCCGATCGCATCTACGTGTCCCGTCACAAAATGTCCGCCCAATTTGCTACCGGCGCGCAGCGAGGTTTCTAGGTTCACCCAAGCATCGGGGAATGCTCCCAAATTAGTGCGGCGCAAGGTTTCTGGGGAAGCGATGGCGACAAAACCTTGGGGCAGAACTTCCACCACTGTCAAACAAACTCCATCCACTGCTACGCTGTCGCCAATGGCTAAATCTTGTAAAATCTGATAGGAGTTGCTTGAGGTGCAGGAAATTTGGAAGTAATCGTTGCCTAGCGATTTCAGCTTTCCGAGAGATTGAATTAGTCCTGTAAACATAGTTATTTTTTGGTAGTCGATCGCTTATTTAAATCAAACCACAGTCACAAACAAACCAGACACATCAGCTTTTGCTGTTCCTTCCCCCCCCCTCCTTGAATCTTCAAGCCCAAAATCGAAAATTAACAGTCATCGATCAGTTGTAGATTCGGGCGAAGATCGAGTCATACTGGATTTAGGTCATCTATGTCCAAGTTCTATACCGCCTTGCAGTGTCTTAATTCTATGAGGCCGATCGAATGATTGAAATGAAAGTCGCTGGAATTGCCTTAGATGCAGCCACGCGCAGCCCAATTGTCCTATTGAGAGACGCTACTGAGCGTCGCGCTTTGCCTATTTATATTGGTCAGGAGCAAGCAAAGGCTATTATTAGTGCTCTGGAAGGCCACAAGCCTCCTCGACCTTTAACTCACGATTTGATGGTCAATTTCCTAGAGGCCTGGAGTCTTACCTTGGAGCGGATAGTGATTCACTCGCTGCAAGATAACACGTTCTATGCCGTGCTGATTGTCCGTCAGGGTGAAGTGAAAAAAGAGATCGATGCCCGTCCCAGCGACGCGATCGCCATAGCTCTGCGGACGAATAGCCCCATCTGGGTGATGGAAGAAGTCGTCGCCGATGCTTCTATACCGGTCGATCGAGATGCTGATGAGGCCGAACGCCGGGCCTTCCGAGAATTTGTCTCAAACCTCCGTCCAGAGGATTTGATCAAGAGAAGCGGCTTGGGCCAGGGCGAAACTTCCTCGTAACATTTATGCGCTATCGACGGTTTGGCAAAACAAACTTGCACCTGTCTGTTTTTTCCTTAGGAACCATGCGCTATCTGGCTTCTGAGGAAATTGCCTTTCAGACTGTACAACAAGCTGTATCTCAGGGAATCAATCACCTGGAAACGGCGGCGGGTTACGGTTGCAGCGAGGAATATCTAGGCGCGGCCCTCGCATCTGGTTTGTCTGTCGATCGATCGCGCTTCCACGTCACCACGAAAATCCCTCCTGGGGACGATGCTGCTGCCACGGAACGCTGCATCGACTCGTCTCTCAAACGTCTAAATCTAGACTATATCGATTGTCTGGCAATTCATGGTTTGAATGCTTGGGAACATTTGGCTTGGGTGCGATCGCCCACAGGCTGCATGGAAGCTGTACGCAAAGCCTTGGCTGATGGCCGAATTCGGCACGTCGGTTTCTCGACTCACGGGCCTCTGGATCTGATTTTGGCTGCTATAAATACAGATTTATTTGAATTTGTCAACCTGCATTATTACTATTTTTTTCAGCGCAACACCCCGGCAGTTGAACTCGCCAAGCACAAAGATATGGGCGTTTTCATCATTTCTCCGGCAGACAAAGGAGGGCAACTCTACACGCCCCCAGAAACTCTCGCACAATTGTGCTCGCCTTTCTCGCCTTTGGAGTTGAACTATCGGTTTTTACTGAGCGATACTAGAATTGGAACTCTGAGTGTGGGGCCTGCAAATCCGACAGAATTAGAGCAACCTCTAAAATATGCCGATCGCGACTTTCCCCTCACCCAGGCCGAAATTGCTGCGTTTGTGAGGATTGAATCGGTGATTGCCGATCGTTTGAAAACTGACAAATGCAGCCAGTGCTACGCCTGTTTGCCTTGCCCGGAAAACATCAACATTCCCGAAGTATTGCGGCTGCGGAATCTCGCTGTCGGGTGCGACATGACTGAGTTTGGCAAATACCGTTATGCTATGTTTGAAAATGCCGGACATTGGTTTCCTGGAAGCAAAGGCAACCGCTGCACCGATTGCGGCGAATGTTTGCCCAGGTGTCCCGAAGAGTTGGACATCCCAACTTTGCTCAAAGACACTCACCAGCGACTGAATGGCAAAGCGGGCAGGCGGTTGTGGGATTGAAACACAAGGTGACAGTTGACAGTTGACAGTTGACAGTTGACAGTTGACAGCAAAGTCTACCTGGAAGGAAGAGGATTGGAGTAATGAATCGTCTTCTTTTAATTTCTCCGCGGGTTCCAGCTTTAAACCAATTCTTTCTGGTAAAAAAAACTAAATTACAAAATTTGGTTGAAGAGCCAGAAAATTTATTTCTATGACAATACCCCAGTTATTTTATGACTTTCTTCGACCCAGCGAGAGCCAACATTTTTCTGATGGGTGATTAACGGAACTCTCTCTAAAATCTCAACTTCCAAATCTCAACTTGATACTTCCAGATTAATATCCCGTGTCATCTACAAACGATTTAGCATCTACTACTATGGCTCAAACTCAGTTAAACGACAGCCAGCAAAACTGTTCGCAGCCTACTAATTTTGCGACTTCCGAAAGAAGATTGAAAGCAGTTTTCAGACCTGCCACCTACAACTTGTCTGTCACCAGAAAACAATTAATTGGATTGCTGGCTTTACAAACCATCTTGCCAGTCGGATTAACGGGAGCAGCACTTTGGCTAACATCAACTGTTGGAAGCAGCGAACTGCAAAATCAAGCTAAATCTGAACTGAGCCTTAGTGAAAGTAACTACAATCTTAAACTCGATCGCGCTGCATTCAGTTTGCAAAACTCCTCTGACAGCAAAACGATCGCCCAAATAGCCTCAGCTTATAACAGCGGCAAGAATATATCAAATTTGCGACAATCTGTCAAGGATATTTTGGAAACCCAAGTTAAAACAGGGGAAATAGACAGTGCTGTCTTAGTGGGAAAAAACGGGCAGATTGTAGTTAGCGTCAACCCCAACATCAAGGAAAAAAGTGTTAACCTGCAAAAAATAGTCGATCGAGTATTCGCTGCCAAAAAGCCAATAACCGCCAGCAAAATTATTGCCAAATCGGAACTTCAGAAACAATTGGTATCTTTGCCGCGCGCTGCGGGAGACGGTAGCGTTCTCATCCGCTACACAGCAACTCCTGTAAACGATCCCAAAACTAAGACGGTGATTGGTGTCTTAGTGTTAGAAAAAATTTTGAGCCAAACGACGGCAGTTGCTAGCAGCGAAACCATCAATTTACAAAGTGGCGGATATCGCGCTATCTACTCCGTCCCAACTGACGGCAAATTTGTGTTGGCAAGTTCGCAAATATTTACCAAAAATCAAAAGTTGCCAGATTTGCTGGCAGACAAATCGCTGCTGAAATCGGCACTCGCAGCCGCCGGCAAGCCTGTCGCTCAGGAAATGCGAACAGGCAGTAAAACTTATACAGTAGCTGCTCAATCCCTGGACAATTTAGCCGGAAAACCCGCAGCAATTTTAGTGCGGGGAATGCCACAAACTGATCTCGCATCCTGGTGGGGCAATAATTGGCTGCTAGCACTGTCTGTGGCTGCCGCCGCACCCCTGGCCTTAGCAGTAGGAGTCACCCGCCTCCTGGCCAAACCAGCTAACTCAGATTTATTAACAGCAGACGGGAATTTACGCTCTAACTCCACCGCCGAAGCGCACCCGCAATCGGGGAAGTGTGTTAGCGAAGCCAACGAAAAGGATCGCACTTCTGACAATTTATCGGAAAATTTATCTGACAATTTATCTGACAATTTAAATTTGGGCGAACTCCCCGGTTTATTCCTGAAACAACCTAATTTAGACAGTCAATTAGCGATGGATTTTGAGTATGGAAATTGTGCGGGCGATCGCGCGCAAATCACAAATCCCGAAATCTCGCTAACTGTCCCAACCCTAGAATTGGCCGCCAACTGGGGTTCAAACCACCCACAGCCGACAAATACAGAACCAGCAAAAAGCTCGATCGCCTTAAATCAAGTCCAGGAAGCTTGGCAAGACTTAAATCGCCTCAACTTGGAATTGCAGCGAGAAATACTCGAACGTCAAAAGGTTCAAACAGCCCTGCGGAAGAGCGAAGAACTGCTGCAAGCGATTTTAGACAACTCCACAGCAATGATTCACATCAAAGATGCTGACGGAAAATACCTGCTTACAAACAGCCATTTTGACAATTTGTTCCATATGGCAAAAGAACAAATAACTGGTAAAACCGACGGCGATATTTTTCCTCAAGACAAAGCATCAGTCTTGCGAGAAAACGACCTAAAAGTGATTGAAACCTGTTCGCCCCTAAGCATTGAAGAAGTCATCCCTCAAGACGACGGGCCGCACACTTATCTGTCTCTCAAATTTCCCCTCTGCAACTCCGAAGGTACAGCTTATGCAGTCGGTACAATTTCTACAGATGTGAGCGATCGCAAAAAAGCCGAACTCACCCTAGAAAAAGCCAAAGTAGAACTAGAAATAGAAGTCGAACAGCGCACGGCATTCCTCAAACAAGCCAACCAACTCTTGCAGTTTGAACTCGCCGCCCGAGTCCGCGGCGCCATTACCGTCAGACAAATGACGGCTCAAGTAGCCCGACACGCCAGAACAGTTGACGGCATTCTCGGCGCTTCCCTCGACCTAATTTTTCTAGTGGATCAGTCGGGAAGGTACACTTACGTCAGTCGCACCGCCGCCCAAGCTGCCGGCATGAACCCCAGAGAAATGATTCGCAAAACCTGGCAGGAATTAGGCTGGCCTCCAAACATTATGGAGCGGGTTCACCAACAGTGCGATCGCATATTTGTCACAGCCGAACCCGCCAAAGGCGAAGTAATCGTCCCCACCGCAGCCTGGGGAACCCGCGACTACGAGTACATTCTCAGCCCGGTGTGTGCGACAGACGGTAGCGTGGAAGCGGTGGTAGCCACGCTGCGGGATATCACAGAGCGCAAAGACGCCGAGGAAGCGTGGCAGTTGGCAAAAGAAGCCGCCGAACTCGCCAACCGCGCCAAGAGTGCTTTTCTGGCAAACATGAGCCACGAGTTGCGGACTCCCCTAAACGCAATTATCGGCTACAGCGATCTGCTGGTGGAAGATGCCGAGGAGGTGGGCAACTTAGAGGTAGTTTCGGATTTAGACAAAATTCGGACTGCTGGGAAACACTTGCTGCAACTGATTGACGACATTCTCGACATTTCCAAAATTGAAGCTGACAAGATGGAGATTTATCTCGAAAGCTTCGATGTTGGCGGCCTGATCGAGGAGGTGGCGACAACCATCAAACCGTTAATTGAGAAAAACGGCAATACCTTGCAAGTATTGAGTGCCGAGAATATCGGCGCCATGCACGGCGATTTGATGAAAGTGCGGCAGATAATCCTGAATTTGCTGAGCAATGCTGCTAAGTTTTCTGAGAATGGGGCGATCGTACTTACTGTCGAAAGAATTACCAGTGAAGAATTAAAAAATAAATATCAACCGCGAGTTGTTCAAATGTTAATTTTGGATGCTGAATATTTAGTTTTCCGAGTGACAGATACGGGGATCGGCATGACACAAGAACAGCAAGAGCGACTGTTCCAACCTTTCACCCAAGCGGACAATTCAACTACTCGCAAGTACGGCGGTACAGGTTTGGGATTGACTATCAGCCAGCGTTTTTGTCAGATGATGGGCGGTGATATTGAAGTTACCAGCGAGTTAGATTGTGGTTCTACTTTTACGGCTTTTCTGCCTGCTTCGTTGTTTAGGCGATCGGAATTTCAATAATTTTGTCGCAATAAATTATGATGAATCACCACAAATTCAGCCACCAAAATCAAGTTTTCCGGCGCAGACCTAGCATTTTGACAAAAAGTTTATGTTTGTTCCTAATTGCGAGTTCTACGTGCATCACAGCCTTGCTGTGGGGACAATATGCGGCGTTTTCCCAGCAACCAGTCTGCCCGAGTGGAGACGCTGCCAATTTCCCGTCGCCGCCGCTTTCGCAAGCCGAAAAGAGCACGCCGAGTCTGTGGTTGGCTCAAAAACAGTTTGGCGGCAAATTGCTCGATCGCTGGTTTGTCGATCGCAGCAACACATGGGTTATCATCATCGTCAACCGCCAACTGTGGAGTTTGCTCGATTATATGGAACGCTATCAGTTTGTCAACCGCTTCGGCGCTGCTTCTAGCGAGTACGGTTACAACCTGCGAGTTTGCAACCGTCAGGGGACTGCTTTGGCGGTTTATGCGTGCAAGGGCGATCGATCGAGCTGTAAAATAGATTTAGAATCTCTGTCAAATCCGGGTCTTCGAGGCAAAATCAAAGCTTTTTAGTAGGGTGCGCCAGCTATAGAGATTTTTGAGATAATCGATAAATTAAGAGGTGACGCACCGTGCATTTGAGCTAATAAATGCGGTTTCCAAAAACGGAATTAAAAAAAATTAATATCGAAATAGACAACAAATTGTGAGAAAAATTACGGGTGCATCTGGGTTTGGCAATTATATCTGTAGGGGCGAAGCATGACCGCAGTCAATATGGGATTATAACTAATAACTTATATACGGTCATGCTTCGCCCTCTTCAAAAACCAGATAGACCTAAAATTAAAAATTACTAGCAAAACAACAGGCAAAAAATGGCACTTCCTCAAAAAAAATCACGCAGTATCATCATAAACGATGAAAAATATCGTTGGCTTATTTCACGTGACGATTACGGCGGCATTGGTTTGTTTATAGAGTTATACGAGAATCCTGCTCAGAAATTGACGACAGCTTTTTCTTTTGGTTATCCAGCTATTACTCCTGTGTTCGTGTGTGAGGTAATTCTCCATGCCTTAGCACAAGGATACACGCCTCACAAAAAAGGTCAGAATTTTGGGCTACCTGAAAATTCACCCTTAGTAGTAGTTAAGAATTTAACAATTAACGCAGCTTATAAGTACAACTGGTGACTGACACACTCTATGGTTAAAGATGCGTCAGTTTTGATGATTTTCAAGGTACGTAGTTGCGCTTCAGCGCTCTTTAGATCTATGAAAAAGCGCTGAAGCGCAACTACTTACCTCAAAACGTACTTAACTTTTCACTACTTGCTCTTTAGATTTATGAAAGAGCGCTGAAGCGCAACTACGTACCTCAACACGTACTTAACTTTTTACTGCTTGTATGAAAGAGCGCTGAAGCGCAACTACGTACCTCAACACGTACTTAACTTTTTACTGCTTGTTTTTTAGATCTATGAAAGAGCGCTGAAGCGCAACTACTTACCTCAAAACGTACTTAACTTTTTACTGCTTGTTTTTTAGATCTATGAAAGAGCGCTGAAGCGCAACTACGTACCTTAAAACGTACTTAACTTTTCACTACTTGTCGAATTTCTTGCCAAAGCGATCGATATTCGGCAATCCCCGCATCTCCAAACGGCAGCAGAAAGTCGCTGGCGGCAAGAATTTTAGCATCCGGTAACAACACGGGATTGCTTCGCACATCGGCGGGCAAAGCCTCGGGTTTCATGCCGACAATTATCGGCGAACTAGCTTTAGCCAGCAAAGATAATTGAGGCGCAATCTGAGGCTGCAAGCAAAAATTAATCCATTTTTCCACTAACGAAACTGGCTTTTTTGATGCTGGTTGTACCCACAAATCCGTCCACAGTGCAGTTCCAGAAACTGGAATTACTACAGCAATATCCTTTTGAGTTTGTAACAGCGGCAGTACGTCACCAGATGAACCTACGGCTAACCAAGTATCACCTAAAATTAACGGTTGCAGGTATGTATCGGAACTGTAAAGCTTAGTTTGGGCGTGCAGATTTGCCAGTTCTTTTTTGAGGTTGGGAACTTTATCTAATTGCTGCGTGTTGTAAGATTTTCCGAGTTTTTTTAATGTTAAACCGATCACTTCTCTCGCGCTATCCGGTAGCGAAATTCGATCGCGCAATTCGACTCGCCACAAGTCACTCCAATCAGTCGGAGTCCACCCCAAATCCTTAAATTTGTCGGTTCGATAGGCAATTACCGTACTTCCCCAGCGGTAAGGTGCAGCCCAAACTTGACCTTTAGCGTCTAATTGGCCGTCAGCGTTACGCCGGACGAGTTTTTGCCATCTTTCGGGCAATTGCGACCAATTAGCAATTTTAGCAGGATCGATCGGCTGAATCAATTTTTGCCGAATTGCCAAAGTCAGCCAATAATCTCCCAACATCACCAAGTCAGCTTGATTTTTGGCTTCCGGTGTCCGTTTCCACTCCTGTAACAAAGCGAATAATTCTTTTAATTGCCCTTCCTGCGTTACCTGCAACTGCGGAGACGGTTGTAAATCGCGGCTAAATTTGCTTGCGAGTTGGGCCGGAATACCGTTTTTGAGCGATCGAATTTTGAGAGTGGGTTTCGAGTCGCAACCTGCCGCCAATTGACTTAAAGTTAGGGTGGCTGCGCCCAATAGCAAAGACCTTCGTTTCACCTGTGAATCCGCTTTTCTAAATATTGACCGATGTTTTGTGTTCTGCGACCCGGGAAATAATTGTTTGTCGAGTCCGGTAGTCCGCACCGATTTGTCTTATTTCTTTTTCCAACACATAGCCATTGTACTAGCTTCTGCTGCGATCGGAGTCGGTGCTCGTCTTGCCGTCAACTTACCGCCTCGTTTCTGAACTCCAAATTTCTTTGGGCTAATTTTGCCGGTCTTTGCGGGCGATCGCCTGTATCTGTGTTACATTCCTTAATATCAGGAAACCGCGAAAGCGCCACACTCTGCCGTTGGATGACGCTTTTTCCACAAACGAAGTGAAAAAGTCCTTTTAAATCCGCGACAGTTTAATAACTACAAAACCCGGTTGCTGTCTCCATAACAATCTCAACTCCCAAATCGAAAAATGGCAAATTGACTGCCGAGTCAATCTCACACTCCTGGAGGGACTCCCACTCTCAGAAGCCGAGTTTTTTTGTTTTTTTTAACTCTGATTGAAGGTTTGAACAAAGTATAGGAGTTAACAAACCTCGTTTCAGAATCCAAGAAAATCTAAAATCTAAAATCTAAAATCTAAAATCCTCAAGCTGAGTATCTCAACCTAGCGTCAGGATTGGGAAGACAACAATTACGTCAAAAATTAAATAATTTAGTGATAAATCCCACTTATGTAAAGATTTCCCTAATATGTAAAGATATAAGTTACTATTCCGAGGATGACTGTATGGAAGCGCTACGCCAGCAAGTTACAGCATTGACCCAACAAGTCGATGCTTTGTACAAACTCGTAGAAAACCTCAATGAAAAGTTATTGGAGTCCGCCAAGGAGACGAAGCTGGCCCAGCAGCATATGGACGATCGCTCCCTGACAGCAGGAAATCACAAAACCTCTCCCTATCAAAGCTACAGCAATCTCGACGGCATCCTCGGTCACAAGGACATACTGTTAGATGACAACTACTTCGACAAGAATTCTCAAAGTCTGGAAAAAGAGCTGACTTCCGAGATTCAAATCCAGCGCTTAACAGCTCAGCTAACAGCGGCTTACAATCGAATTGCTGCCTTAGAAGAACAGTTGGTCGCCAAAAGAATGCACTCACACGTAGGCGGGTCTAATTAAATATTGCTGCTGGCGATCGGCATGGATCGAGAGAGAAAATACAAGTTGCCTTGATTTATGCTCGTCTACTTATAGAGTCATTGAATAGAGTGTTTTGTCTCGCGAAATTCACAGGAGGAATACTGCATCAAAGCGAGATATTGTGTAGAATATTCTGTAAATCTGAAAGCAAAAATGCTACAGAAAATGATATAATTATTCAGCCCAAACAAAGCTAGTTGAGCAGCACAACGAGGTTGGCAGCTCGATCGCACATCTGAATTTTTCATATTTAATGCCTGATATTCCGACAGGCACGGAAAAGGAAAAACCCGGTTTTACTGTTGAATTTCACACCGCGAGGCTAGGGCTTCCACAGCTTGCAGAAGTTGGGTTGGAGTCCAATTCACAGCTAGGCCGCTGGCGATCGCACACGCACCCGCACCCACACCTTCCTTCACGTACCCGCGATCGTAAGCTTGCAGTTGCGGGTAGCGAGAACTGGCAAAACTTAGCTGTGCAGCCAACAGAGGGACACCGCCGATATCCGAGGCGAGTCCTACAGTGTCCCCTGTGGGGTCTTCCGCCACCCAGCGCGTAGTCCCCACCGCGACTTGTTCGGGACACCATAACAGCTCGTATTCCGTGGCTAAGGCTTGCATCAAAGCATACACTGCCAGCATTTGCGTGCCACCAGCCAAAAGTACCCCGCAAGTCCGACTCGCGGCGATCGCCATTCCCGCCACCGCTATTTGCATCGGATCGCCCACCGCCGCCACCAAATCCAGGGGGGTGCTATTTTTTCTGCCGATTTCCCACCCAGCATTATTGAGTCCCGCTGTCACCGCAGCCAATTTTTGAGCGTGATTGCAGGTAGGGTGAGAACTATTAACCTTACCCGCCGCTGCAATTCCCAAACCCATTAACACGCCCAAAGCAGTAGTCGTGCCACCAACTACGCACTCCCCTAAAATGACATAACTGCCATTAGTTTCGGCGGCCAATTTAGCGCCCCAAATTAATCCTTGTTCCAGCAAATGTTTGACTATTTCTAGTTCCAAAGCATTCCCAGAAGTTAGACACTTTGCCGCAGTACCGCCCAAATCAATTGTAGGTACGGGAGGCGGCAGGGGTAAACCTGCATTAAACAGGTAAAGGGGAATTTCCAAAGCTTCGACTACGGCGCGAGATATTAGCACCGGTGAGGCACCGGCTTCTAGGGGCGGCAAGGGATACTGCGGTGACGGTTGCGGGCCGTTATACAAAAATTCTGCATCGGCCAAACAAGTAAATTGTCGATCGCGCGGGGTTGCTCCTGCTGCCGAAATCCCCGGAATTAAGCCAGTTGCGGTGAATCCTAACACGCAGGCAAATATCGGTTTTTGTCCCCGATGGCGATCGAGCCACCGCTGGCCCTGTTCAATTTCTGTATAAACATGAATCATAATTAGTCAGTTGACAGTTGACAGTTGACAGTTGGCAGTAATAATCGGGGATTGGTAATGGGGAATTGGTAATGGGGAATTGGTAATGGGGAATTGGTAATGGGGAATTGGTAATTGCCGGAAAAACTAGAAAGAGGGAAAGCGGATAATTTGATTTTTTTCCTTCCCTCAACATCCATCTGTTAAATCTGTTACAAGATCCTTCTTCCCTCTTCCTTCTTCCCTCTTCCTTCTTCCCTCTTCCCTCTTCCTTCTTCCCTCTTCCTTCTTCCTTCTTCCCTCTTCCTTCTTCCCTCTTCCCTCTTCCTTCTTCCCTCTTCCCTCTTCCTTCTTCCTTCTTCCTGATGACTGATGACTAATGACTAATGACTTCCGATTACTCCTCATAATCGATTAAAACTTGCACCCAGCGCGGCGGCCGCGGAATCGGATTTCCCAAACGATCTAACAGCAGCAAAGCTACTAAATGCACTACAAATAAATATACAATATTGTTAATCAAAATCATCCCAGCGGCGATCGCCCCTATTGTACTCAAACTCGGCACGCTCAGCCAGCCCAGCTTCACAAATACCCATTCCACAATCTCTGTTACCTGGGCGGTTACATAAACCCAGAGATCTTGACCCACCAAAGCTGACAGCAGCCAAAACTTAAAAAAGAACCCGACAGCACCAATTACCGCCCCCACACTAATAGAGACAGACCAACTCGCTTTGCGCCGCCAAAGTCCTCCCAGTGCAACTCCCATAATTCCAAAAGGAATCACGTATAAAATGCTCCGCGTTGGGCCCATGAGTACCGACAGCAGCAAACCGGAAACCAAAGCTGACATCCAAGCCGCTCTGTTACCCCAGCGCAGGTAAACCAGGGCTATGGGCACCGGGAAAAAAACCCGCAGCAACGGGCCCAGGGGAAAGTAATAATTTATCAGCCAAATCAAGCTAGCGGTACTTGCCAAAAATGCCGTTTCTACGAGCCTCAAAGGCGCTTCTCCAGTGGGGGGCGTCCCCGGGTCGGAATTTTTGCGATCGCCAGCCATTGCTGAAAAAGTGGCGGTTTGTGGCTCATTATTGCTACTGGGTGAACTGCCTGAATTAGACGCGGCATCTGCTGACAAAAAATCACTCATCCGATTTTAGATTTTAGATTTTAGATTTTAGATTTTACAGGACTTACGTGCTACACGTCTGATTCCCGATTTGAGATTTTAGATTTGAGATTTTACAGAACTTGCCTGCTGCACGTCTGATTCCCAATTTTCCGATTTTCCGATTTTAAATTTTATCAGAAAGAATTGGTTGAAAGCCCCAAGCGCGATCGGGAGAAATTAAAATTAGACTATTCATTACCAGAAAGAATTGGTTGAAAGCCCCAAGTCTTCGAGGGAGAAATTAAAATTAGACTATTCATTACTCGAATACTTGGACTTAAAGGTAGAGGTAGCTCTCGAACTGTCAAGCGGTCAACTGTCAATTGTCAACTGTTGAATCCAATCTTCTTCTTTCTAGGTAGAGGTCGCTGTCAAGCGGTCAACTGTCAATTGTCAACTGAATAAAGTTTGATATTTTACGACACTGGCGGGCCATAAGATTAATTTCCGGTTTCACTATTTGGAGGCCTCGCCACCCAATTTAATATTGTTCGCACAAACCAGGTTTAGGTAGGAACGCCAGTCTTATTTTAGATTGATGTTCTCAGGAAAATTTTCAGCAGCATCATTTTTCAGCTTTGACTTCCTGAATTACAAATACCGAACAAGATGCGTGGTGAACGACATAATTGCTCACACTCCCGAGGAAAGCTTCTGTAAGCCCCGTGCGGCCGCGCCTCCCCACTACTATTAAATCTGCACCCCAAGTTTGGGCGTGTTCGCAGACACAATGCCCCGGATCGCCATCCATTTGGCAGTCAAATTCCACCTCCAATCCTTGTTTGGCTGCAACCTCGCTATAATTTTTCAGCAAACCCTCAGACTGTTTTACCTCCCTTTCCAGCCGCAAACGTTGAGCTTGATAAGCTTGATCCATTAACTCGGCATTCAAGCCCAAATCTACCGGAATTGGCACTGCCGTCTCGCCCAGCGAGTTGACAGTAACGCAGTGAAATAGCATCATCTTAGCTCGATCGATCGAGGCTAATTCTAAGGCTTGACTGAAGACGCGGCGGCCAAGTTCAGAATCATCGACGGCGGCGAAAATTTTCTTAAAACTCACAGCTTTACCTCCGGCGGGAAATCATCAATATCAGTTAGTTAACAGAGAGTGTTGTTGAATGAGATTCAAATTAACAATCTCTGATACTTCTAGAGTAACCCATAAATGGAGTTAATCGGAGTAAGTCACAATATTCCAATTATAGTTCACTTTTTTAACTCCTCTGTAGTCGCGTCTTTCAGTTTGCGGGAGCTAGTCCCAACCAAATAGAGCGTAGTAAGGTAGGAATTTTTAGGCAGTTTACCCTAGCCTAGTACAATCAAAGTGGTAGTCGCTAACACCGTTCTAGTTTGATTGCACACCGTCACGTATTACTACTTCAGGCTTTTAAGATTGAGCGTAGCTTCTAGTAGGTTGCGCTTGATTGCTTTTAATGCCACGTTTCGGGCAGCATTTAATCCAGAGTGAGCCTTGTACCCATCAGCAGTTGCCACCAATGCAGCTCCAGATTGATAGCCCTCAAATCGAAGTGAGTCAGACGGAAACTTAGCCCCTCTCCAAAGTGGTTCTCCCCACGGACTAAGGCGACTCGTATTCATCGGACTAACGCGAGTTGTCACAATTGCATAATCTTGATATGCGATTCGTTTGACTTGCTCAAAGACCTTTCCCTTTAGCCAGTAGGCACGCTTTTGATTTGATCTCCTAGAGAATTTGCCTTTTTTCGGGCGAAGATTGCCTAGGTGTTCAAAACTAATTACATCCACTTTCCAGTGTTTTGCAAACTCAACAAGTTCCCTTGAAACCGCTCTGGAAAAATTAATTTCTCTGGCCGTTATTGAGTCCCATCTTGATTTAGCAAAACCACGACTCACTATTTTGGTTTGTCTCATCTTGATTGCAATTTGTCCTAGATCCCGCTTCCTACGAGCTACGTGACGCGACTGGTTGATAAAGTGCCTAGCGATTTCAGTCGTTTCGCCTCTGTCGTTGGTTTCTAGAACAGTTGCAATGATAATAAACTTGTCTAAATCCATGTCAATCCCGCAGGTTCTAAATGCGGAGTTAGACATAATTCCCTTGATACCTCCTGTGGCAGGCACATATTTTTCTAAGGGGAAAACGAGCCATAAAGAACCATTTTGTACTTGAATTCTTGGAGAACCTTTTGTCCATTCTGTCGGAACATTAGGACATTGATATTGATGTTTGACCCATTTCCATGAATTCCCTACTCGCATTTTCAAAACAATGGAGAAACCATCATCCTCTTTCCACATCCCTGAATCGTAATGCGGGTTAAACCGGAATGCCCTAGGATGAACTGGAGGTTTGTGATCTCTCATTCGCTTCGGACGATGCAACCATTTTTGATAGGTTGAATTCCAGCTTTCGTAAGCACCGATGGCTTGTCGGATTGCGGATCTTTTTAGCGGGGAAGGAAAGCCGCTAATAAACTGATGACCAGCGGTTAGTAATTCGTAGAATCGCCAGCCTCCCTTAGATTGCACGGGAATGCTTACGCCTTGAGGATTTTCAGCAATTAACAGGAAATAAAAATGCACTACTTCGTTGTAAGCATCCTTGGTTTCCTGCATATCAAATTTTGAGCGAATTAGTTTCGCTTTAACTGATTTGGTTGTAATTGAATATCCTTTTTGGCGTTTTAGCATTCTATAATGAAACTCCAATACACTCTAATTCGTCAATAGACGACAGATACATCGCGCTTAGCGCTCCAATATATACATAACCACTCCAGTATACTCCAATATTTCGTTTTGTAGTGATTAGACTAACAGACGCTCCAAGGCGTGTAGGTCGGGAATGCACAAAACGTCACGTTCGCGTTGAATAGTTCCTTTTTTTTCCAGCTTGCTCAGCACTCGCGTTACCGTTTCCCGAGCCAGCCCGCTGAGGCTACTTAATTCTCTGTGCGGCAGGTTGGGAATTTCTGTACCTCCACTGGACATTTTTTTCCCTTGCCCCTCTGCCAAAAATAATAGAATATCTGCTACTCGCGAGGTACTGTCAGACTCTCGCAAACGCAGGCGGCGGTTGACTTGTCGCAGGCGGCGGGCCATCAGTTGAGCTAGCCGAATGCCTGCGAGGGGCTCGGTATGAATGAGTTGCACAAAATCTTGAGCTGGCATATTGCCGATCAGTGTCGGGGCTAGGGTGATGACATCTGTCGATCGCGGTGCTTCTTCGATCGCTGCCATTTCCCCGAACAGTTCTCCTTTCCCTAAAATATTCAGCGTTACTTCTTTTCCGTCTAGATTGTAGGTGCGAATTTTCACCCAACCATCCAATATAAAATACACTGATGTTCCCCAGTCATTTTCTAGTAAAATCACTTGATTCGACGGATGACTGCGGGTAACGATGTGGACAGTTGCTCTCTCGATTACAGGGTCAGGCAAACCTGCAAAAAAAGGAGTAGAAACTATCAATTGATTTATATTTGACTGCGGATCTCGGGCGTTAAAGCGGTCTTCCATGAGGCCATCATCTTAATTTATGCGCTTGAGCTGCGCTGGGCAGTTAGAAATAGCTTGCAGCCGAGTCATTCGAGCGATTTGAGATTCAAGCATTTGAGGAACAAGGAGCTAAAAATCGGCAATTTTTCCTCTAAAGTTTTGCGGTCAAAGGTCGAATATGGGAATTATTGACGCGATCCCCGGCATAAATGCGCGGGAATTCTCAAAGGTTGCATTCCGGTGCGATCGCATCCACACCTTCACGCTTTCTTCTTCCTGTCTCTTAGGCTCTTAACTAGACCGTTTCCGGTTCCCGTCAGACCGCCTCCACAGGCAATTTCTTTAATGTCTACGAAGCGTCCCTCCGCCGACAATCCTTGAAAACCGAATAACTTGAGCGGCTGCTACATCTCGATGTGTTGTATACCCACACTCAGGGCAATTATGCACTCGTTCATCAAGTGCTTTCTTGCCAGTGTGACTATCACAATTCGGACAAACCTGAGAAGTGTAATCCTTGTTTACCTTCTCAAAATGTACTCCCCGTTTCCAGCACACCCACGACATAATCGCGATGAATTGACCGAAACCAGCATCTAAGGTGTGTTTGCCAAACCTACCTTTTGCCCAGACTCGAAAATCGATATCTTCAACAAATATCATTCCCGCATCTAGAGCTAGGTCATGAGCTAATTTAAACTGCCAATCTTTTCTGGTATCGGTAACACGCTGATGCAGCCTAGCAATTTTTCTATTCAACTTATGACGGTTGTTAGAGCCTTTCTTCTTGTTCTTGAGCCGACGTTGCAGCAATTTAAGCTTGCGGTGTTCGACCTTGAGCAACTTAGGACGTTTAACTAATTTGCCTTCAGAAGTTGCTAAAAATTGGTCTAAACCTAGATCTATGCCAACGGGGAATCCCTGTGCAACTGGTTGAGGAACATTAACATCACATTCTAAGAAAAGTATGATGAAATATCCACTAGCCTTCCGGACAATTTGAGCTTGCTTGATTGCAAACTCATTAGGAATCTCTCTTGATTTAATGAATTCAACAATGCCTAACTGTGGGAGTTTAATAGTATTTCCTTGGAGGCAATTTTTGAGCATTTGGGGAAATACAAACGACCGCATTCGGTATTTATTCTTAAATCTTGGGAATCCCATTCCCTTACGTTTCATGTCTAGGAAGGCTGTTTCCAGCTTTCTTAACACCTGTTGAAGCATCTTTTTGTGTTAACCGTTTTAAGTTCGGGAAACAACTCTTTAGCTTTGGTTAGCTCCGCTGCCTGATTGTAATAATTTGGGTAGGGAGCATCAGCCGGAATAATGTACTCGCGAGCGATCGAGCAAGCATTAATCGGACATTTACGAGAGTTAATCCAGTCTTTACGCTCTCTCAATGCGTAGTTCCAAACCTTACGACAAATTACCAGAGTTCTTTCGATTTGAGAAATCTGCTTGTCTGTCGGCTTTAGTTTGTACTCGTAACTGAGATTTAGCATGATTCTTGACTAGCTCTACAAAATATTATATCATTTTGTAGATACTATGACAATAACGAAATCTCACTCTTGTCACTGGCATTGCCTTAGCCTCCGGTTAGCTTTCATGTCCGTCTTGAAAGGACGGGGTTCTCAGCATATTTTTTATAGCCTCAAGCTCTGATTGGGAGCTAGAAACTAAAGACTATACCATAATTGTTTAGATACATACCGCCGAGTAAATTTTATTAACAAAATTTTAGCAGCGCAGCAAGGGACTGAGCGATCGAGTTAGCGAAGACAATGACTTCGCGATGACAAGCTTAACACTGCTGAGAGATTTGTTGTCAGCAGGCCCGACAGTCGATCGGCTAGCGGAAGCACAAGTCCGCCCACGGGACAGACAGCGACCACATCCGATTGCAACTCTCTGGAACCAGTCAAATGTCAGCACTACCAAGAAAATCCACACCAATTTCCAGTCTAAAGGTTGGCACTCTTGGCAACCGAAACCGACGCAGTTTCGAGCAATTTTTTATGCTACCCCGAGATTATTGTACCATTAATCTCTAGCCATGAACACAGATCGAAAGCTATCATAAAAGGTTGCTCAAATCGACTGCACGGGGACAAGCCCGAATCGGGGCATCCCAAAATCGCAGATTGTTTGAGGTTTTTCCCAAGTCTGTAGTCTGTAAAAGATGGAAACAAAAATTTACCAGAAAGAATTGGTTGAAAGCCCCAAGCCTGCTCGGGAGAAATTAAAATCAGACTATTCATTGCTCCAATCCTCGGACTTAAGGGTAGAGGTCGCTCTCAAACTGTCAACTGTCAACTGTCAACTGTCAACTGTTGAACGCATTACCTGAGGAGAGAGTGGCACCCAGCCACCGCCCCAAGCTCGGGGTTAGGAACTGTAACTTAATTTATGGACAAAGCTACCCATCCTTGACTATTTGGGTAGCTTTTTGAGCAAATTGTGGCGGCACGAGACTATTTGC
>NZ_JAEQCT010000169.1:0-7626 GCF_020738205.1 Microcoleus sp. PH2017_24_DOB_U_A | reverse complement strand
CCCTGAAAATCTGGGACACCGAGACAGGCCGGGAACTGAAAACTCTCACCGGTCATAGTGACAGGGTAAGTGCAGTGGCGATCGCACCAGACGGCAAAATAGCGATTTCCGCTTTCTTGGATCCCCTGAAAATCTGGGATTTGCTCACAGGTAAAGAGGTTGCTAGTTTCAGCGGAGAATATGGGTTTAAATGCTGTGCTTTTGCGCCTGATGGGGTGACAGTTGTAGCGGGCGATTCATGGGGACGGGTGCATTTCCTGAGATTGGAGGGAATGAAACAGGGACATAGTAGGGACACGACAATGCCGTTTCCCTACAAGCCAAATAATCCGCTTACTTTGTTTTACAAGGGTTTACTGCTGGCAAAACAAGGACAGTATGAAGCAGCGTTATCGAAATTAACTGAAGTTGCAGAATTGAGGCCGGATGCGGCTGTTGTGTGGTTTGAACTCGGTAAGGTTTTGGACAATTTGCAGCGCTGTGAAGAAGCTGTCACCAGTTTTGACAAAGCTATCGAAATAGAAGGAGAAAACCGAGAATTTTGGTTTCACCGAGGCTTGGCGTTGATGAAATGTGACAGTCAAGATGCCGCCCGCGCAAGCTGGAATCGAGCGATGAGTATCCAGCCTGATGACTGCGATTTTTGGAGCAGACAAGGCAAAGCGCTATGCAATTCAGAATGCTACGAACAAGCTATTTGCTGTTTTGATTTCGTGCTCCAAATTCAACCCGATCGAGCTTATTTATGGGTTTGGCGCGGCATTGCGCTGGGAAGGGCTGGACGCGCTGAAGAGGCAATATCCAGCTATGATAGAGCTTTAGAATTGGAACCAAATTATTGTCATATATTGCATAATCGAGCTTATACTTTGATGACATTAGGTCGCTATGAGGAAGCGATAGATTATTTGGATACAGCTTTAGAAATTAACCCGGATTATGCTAATGCTTATGGTGGCAAAGCTTGCATTTACGCCTTGCAAGATAATGTTGAGTTATCAGTGGAAAATTTGCGGCGCGCGATTGAATTGGAACCGGAAGAATATCGAGAGTTAGCGAAAATGGATGCGGATTTTGATGGGATTCGGGGTGATGCGCGGTTTCAGGAGTTGTTGTTGGGTGGTTAGAAACCCGGCGGTTGGAAACCGCGTCTACACAAACAATGTCCGCCTCCGCGGACGAAGAAATAATGGAATCTTCAACCCGCGCAGGCGGGTTTTGTCTGTGTAGCCGCGGTTTCAACCGCCGGGGTTTTTGGGTTTCAACCGCCGGGTTTTTGGTTGATGGGCGATCGCATTTTTTGTGCATGGGATTTACCGACTCCGACAAAGAAACCGGGTTTTTGGCCGAATTTGTGGCGTGCGATCGAGTATTGTCGAAAAAACCCGGTTTCTGGGGCCTCGCGATCGGGTTTTGTGTGGATGGGCGATCGGGTTTTTTGTGGATGGGCGATCGGGTTTTGTGTGGATGGGCGAATCTGTTATCGTTGAAATCCCGGCGGTTGGAAACCGCGTCTACACAAACGATGTCCGCCTCCGCGGACTAAGAAATAACGGAATCTTCAACCCGCGGAGGCGGGTTTTGTCTGTGTAGCCGCGGTTTCCAACCGCCGGGTTTCCAACCGCCGGGTTTCTGGGATTGCTTCGTTCCTCTCTTCGGACAGATTAGAAACTAATCATCCCCATCCAATCCCAACGGCACAAAATACTGACTGTAAACCACACTATCCGGTGCCCACAGCGGCCGCCAATAAACACTTTGAATCACCGCCTTCTCCCCATCACCCTCAGCAGGCCACTCAAAACTGACGATCGCAATATTGCCATAACCCACAATCTCATCACCCTCTTGCAGCCACCGATTCCGCCACAACAGCGCTATCAAATTCCACAAACGACGCAACAGTAACAACAGTTTATTTTTAGGTAATATACTTGACGAATTACCATCTTCATGCTGCAAAAACACCCGAGATCTTTGCCGCTTCATCCAGTCAACTCGATAACCCCAATCAGGCAAAGATTGCCTATCCCTCACAACAGCAGCCACAGCCTTCTTCCTGCCACGCCTCGGAATCTTCACCAACTCCAGCGGCTCATTCCATCCCAAACGTTCGTGCGATCGCTCAGGAAACAACGACTTAATCTTAGTATGAATTACATGAGTTGTCCACTCCTCATTAATAAAAGCACTAGCCGTTAACTGCGCCAAAACAGACAATCTTTGACTCGCAATTTTCAACTCTCCATTCACCCCAGATACAGACGGTAAACGCTCAATCTCAGAGCGAGAATCGCCAAAATGACAATCCGACCAATAACTCAACCGCACAGCACCAGCATAGTGGATATCCCCCGTCAAAACAATCACCCGATCGCGCTGCTTAAAAAACTCCGACAACAGCTTCACAAAAGCCAACTCATGAAAATTCCAAGCATCCCCCGCATCGGTATTAAAAACCTTTCCCTGTTCCACATCCCGCCTTTGCACCGCATCAATAATCCATAAACCCACCAAATTAGTCGGCACCACAACCAGCGTCGCCTCGATCGCAAATTCCCCAGATTTATTCAGCAACTCAGTCTCCCGCAAAGGCTGCTGAATTTGCTCATCAAAACCTTTGTGAGTCAAAAGCATCGGCGGGGCGATCGCACTTTCGGGCGGATAGCCCCGCCAAGTCCGCGTATCCAGCACAATCACCTCATGCTTAAAACTTCTCACGGTAAAATGCCAATTCAAAACCTCATCATCTCGATCCAAAATCAAAACATCTTCATCTAACTTAAACTTCGGCAAACCAGTTTCAATATCAACCGCCGGAATCCCCAAATACCCAGCAGCATCCTCCCAAACACCAACATCAGTCCCCGCCGAATCCGACCACTTTTTAGCAGCTTTTAATAACTTATCTCCTACTCTTCCATACTCGAACTGTGCGGGCGTATTTCCCCAACTCTGAAACACAGCATAAGCCAGCAAAGCATTCTGCACCACCCGGCGGCCCAGCGGCTTCCCCAACACCCGGTAACACCACTCTCGATTCAAAAAGCAATCATCGCTAACATCATGGTCATCGCAAATCATATAAGTAGAAATATTAGCCAGCGCCCGCCTCACTCGCCACAAATTGCGACAAAAACCGTCAAGTTCTACAACTTCTCTATCCCAGACTTTTGCTTGCTTAGAATCTTGACAAATATCGTTACCCTTCGGAAAACTATCGCACCAAAGCACAGGAGACCAAACTAACAAATACATCGCGCAATATTCGCCCAAACCAAACAAGTGACTTTTAGCCTTATCCGGTTTATTCACCAACATCGCCGTAAAACCGCCAAAATCTCTAGCAATATCGCTGCGAGTCCCCGGCTGCAACTCAATTGGTTTTTTGTATTCAGACTCAGCATCAGACGCTTTCTGAATTGGCGATTCTCTAAAAATTTCCCTCTCTTGGCGAATTACATTTTTCTTTTCCGATTTCTTAGGTATACTGGTACACAAATTCTTTTTTATTTGGGCATCATTCATCAGGGGCAGATTCTCTTCCCAGCCCAACAGTGTATCGCCAGCATCAGTCAAGGCCCACAGCATCGCATCGGCAACGTCATCGCCGTAAATTTGGTCACCCGTTAAAAACAGTTGGTGGGGGCGGAAATTTGCCATACCTGCAAACTGTTCGATCGAATTATCCAAGATTGGCAGCGCATCTCTGCCGTCTCCGTGGGGCTTGCGACAAGAACCGTGCACTATACGCAAATAGTTTAAATCCCTTGGTGGCAGGGCAAAAGTCGGCAACCCGTGAGCGAAATAACCGATCGTCTGCGGCCCCAAAACTGACAAATCAGCAGCAGTCGGCCACAAACAAGAAAGGAGATTTTCCTGCTCATTTTCTGGGACTCCCACCGACGGCGACTCCTGACTCCCCGCAAACTCAATGTCATAAGCATAAATTTGCCCGTATGTCAAGATATCTCTGTCGATTGGTTTAGCAGTCACGGCCGCTACGTGCAGGTATTTGCCAAGCCGCACAGTAGAGCTAGCACCTTGCAGCAAGGGCGTACCGACAATTTCACCAGTGCCGCCCTCAGTCGCATAAACCTTGAGTTTGACTTGACGGGGTGCTTTCAAAGCCAGCCAAACAGTTACGCCCCCAGTTTCAATTCGGCGCAAAATCGGGCCTGCAAGAATCAGCGGCAAATGATGAATTCGATGATTTAATGGTGTCCACGACATAGGAATTAAACAAATAAAAATTAAATAACGGGTTTTTGGCAAAGTATCTGTCAGCCGATTTGAGATTTGAGATTTACTCCATATATCAATCTGGAAGCTTGAACTAGGATCTGAAATTTGGAGCTCACCACTATAGGACTACGTGGCACGGTATCCGTTTTTCGGTTCCTTCTTCCACTTAATTAATGCTAAGTCTGTCAACTCATGTCCGCCAAATTGTAACAATTCATTAAGGAAAATTAATAATCACTATGCTACAAGAACAAGATTTACAACATTTTTTAGATTCAGTCCCCCAGCTCGCAATTAAACCACCAGCATCCCCTGTAGAACCCAACAGCGCACCGATCGATCTATCACCTTTAGATCGATCGATCGATCGCCATCCCCTGACAGTGGCTCCAGAAACACCGATCGCCGAAGTCTTGGCTCTCATGAACCCGATGCGCGTCTCCTGTCAGCTTTGTAGCGAAAAACAAAAGAGTCTTAAGAACACGGCCAAGCGCAGTTGTGTCATAGTCGTGGAGGACGATCGCCCGATCGGCATTTTTACAGAACGGGATATCGTTAAGTTAACTACTCTGGTAAATTGTGCGATCGGACTGACAATTGCTGAGGTAATGACTCACTCGCCCATTACCCTCAAACAATCCGAGTCTCAAGATATTTTCACCGCTATATTCACCTTGCGCCAGCACTCCATCCGGCACTTACCCGTAGTCGATGAGGACTCGCGACTTGTCGGAATCATCACCCGCGAAGCCATTCACGAAGCCCTACAACCAGTGAACTTGCTAGCAAATTTGCGCTGTGCGGGAGATGTCATGACAAAAGAAGTCATTTGTGCCCCAAAGACTGCCTCAGCCCTCGAATTAGCCCAGCTCATGGTCAAAAATCGATCCCATTGCGTCGTCATTGTCGAAGACCAAATTCAGCATCCACAGCGGATCGTACCAATAGAAAAGTATCAAATCCCGATCGGCATTGTCACCGAGCGCGACATCGTGCAATTTCACGCCCTCGAATTAAACCTCTCGGAAATCTCAGCGGCTGATGCCATGAGTGCGCCTTTATTTTCCATATCTGCCACCGATTCCCTCTTCCGCGCCCACCAGGAAATGCAGCGCCATTGCGTCTGCCGTTTGGTAGTAGTTGGCAGTCACGGAGAGCTTTTGGGTGTTGTTTCTCTGACAAGTTTGCCGCAAGTTTTTAACCAATCTGAGATGTACGGGACGATCGAGCTTTTGCAGCAAGCAGTAGACGATAGAGCCGCCCAATTGCAGAAAACCAACGAACTTTTACAGCAAGAAATTTTAGAGCGGCAGCGCGCCCAAGAAGCCCTGCACCAAGCTCACGAAGACTTAAAAAAACAAGTTGAAGAGCGCACCGCCCAACTTTTAGAATCAAATAAATTATTAAGACGGGATATTATCAAGCGCCAGCGAGTAGAAGAAGTGCTGCGGAAAAAGCAAACCTGCTTGAAAAATCAAGCAGAGCAATTAGAGCAAACAGTGCGGAAATTGCAGCAAACTCAAACTCAATTAGTCCACACCGAAAAAATGTCTTCTTTGGGACAAATGATTGCCGGTATCGCCCACGAAATTAACAATCCGGTTAATTTCATCTACGGCAATCTTTCCCACACGAGTCATTACATCAAAGAATTAATTCAACTATTAGAACTTTACCAGCAGCACTATCCCGAACCAGTCTCGGAAATTAGGGAAGCAGCAGCAGATATGGAAATCGATTTTTTGGTGGAAGACTTATCTAAGATCGTGTCTTCGATGCAAGTTGGCACCGATCGCATCCGCCAAATAGTCCTGTCAATGCGAAATTTTTCGCGATCGGATCGAACTAGCGTCAAATTCGTTGACATTCACGAGGGACTCGACAGCACTTTGTTGATTTTGCAGCACAGGCTCAAAGCTCACGGCGGACATCCAGGTATTCAAATTATTAAGGAATACGGCAATTTGCCCAGCGTCGAGTGCTGTGGAGGTCAGATCAATCAAGTGTTTATGAATATTATCGGCAATGCTATTGATGCTTTGGATGAAGCAATCCAGAAGGGCCAATGGAGAAAGGGAAATGGGAAAAATCCACCGCCGTTAATTCCTAGTTCTCCATTGACTCTTCCCGCAATTACAATTCGCACTGAAGTTGTTGCTGGCGATGTTGTAGCGATCCGCATTTCCGACAACGGCGGGGGCATACCGGATGAGATTTGCAGGCAACTATTTGACCCGTTTTTTACTACCAAACCAGTAGGTAAGGGGACTGGGCTGGGGCTGTCTATTTCCTATCATTTAGTTGTGGAACAGCATGGGGGGCGGCTGGAGTGCGTTTCGGAAGTTGGACTGGGGACTGAGTTTGCGATCGAGATTCCGATCGTCAGAAGGCAGTTGACAGCGGACAGTTGACAGTTGACAGCGGACAGTTGACAGCGGACAGTTGACAGTTGGCAGTTGGCAGTTGGCAGTTGGCAGTTGGCAGTTGGCAGTTGGTAGGGGCGGTGTATCTCAGTTTTGCATTTGTAGTGCTGTCGGGAGCTCGCGTATTTTACAATACGCGAGCGGGGACGCTCGCACTGTAAAAAAAATGCTTTTTGCAAAAATGCTCCCGGTAGGGGCGGTGCCCCTGTGCCCGCCCTCAGTTGACAGTTGTCAGATTTTCGGAACTCCGACACTCTCCCCAAATCTCCCACTCGGAGACTCTCGCCCTCGCCCGTCGCCGCTCAATTACTAAAAATTCACAATTTTTTACACAACACTCAAAACCGCAGCAAAATCACTCTTTCCTAATCTAAAATCTCAAATCTCAAATCCAAAATCGTCTAATTTTGGCATCCCAGGCCCAATTAACCCAACTTACTTTCCGCTTTGCCTCATCCACTAGCGCCTTTGTTCCCCCTCCACTTACCCCACAAGCCATCAACTGCACCCATCCTAGCCCCAAACCCAAAGACCGAGATTATTTGAGAAGTTAATTTTTGTTTTGTTTTTGTACCTCTTTTTATTAAGAAAGTATTCTAAAACTTAAATAAAATCTAAAATATTTATAAAAATAGATTTGTAAATCAAAAAACCAGCTAAGATGCCCAAAGATGCAAAATAAATAGAATTACTAGCATTTTCATTTCGAGAGCCCCTTTCTTTTCCTCGTAAGTTAGCTAATAATGCTTTCAACGAGCTTTCCGCACAGCAACTCCAAACTAGACAAGAATGGGATTGCGGTAAGGGCATTGGAGGAAAGGTTATTGCATTGGGGCTATCCGCTAAACACTGGACAAAAGTGGACGAGATAGCCAGTCTAAGTCTTTAACTAGGCTACGTTAGTAAGGTCACGACACCTACGAGTGCTTTCCAGCTTGTAGCTATGTCGCCGGAGATT
>NZ_JAEQCT010000168.1:0-16709 GCF_020738205.1 Microcoleus sp. PH2017_24_DOB_U_A | reverse complement strand
CTGAAGCGCAACTACGTACCTAAGAGCGCTGAAGCGCAACTACGTACCTAAGAGCGCTGAAGCGCAACTACGTACCTAAGAGCGCTGAAGCGCAACTACTTACCTAAGAGCGCTGAAGCGCAACTACTTACCTTTGTTTAAGTGGATTTTTCTGTTTGTAGTGGCGCAGACAACAGGGCTCAAGCGCAACTACAAACCTGTTGATTAGCGGAAGGGTGGCGAGTACAGTAAACCGCCATCTTTCCAGAGTTTGTTTTGACCCCGGTCTAACTTAAGTGTACTTTTCGGGCCGAGGTTGCGATCGTACATTTCCCCGTAATTCCCCACTTTCTTCACAACGCGGACAGCGTAGTCGTTCGGGAGTCCGAAACCTTTACCTAAATCTCCTTCTTTTCCTAGCAAACGTTTGACGTTTGGGTCTGTAGTGCTGGCGACAGTTTGGTCTACATTTCCTGAATTAATTCCTAAATCTTCAGCTTCAATCGCCGCAAAAATAATCCATCTCACCGCATCCGACCATTTCGGATCGCCGCTTTTCACCGCTGGGGCTAATGGTTCTTTTGACATTACGATCGGCAAAACAACATTATTCTCAGGATTCGGTAGAGTTGTGCGCTTCGACACGAGTTGCGATCGATCGGCTGTAACACCTTGACAGCGACCTTCTTGATAAGTGCCAAAGGTAGTATTCGCATCTTCAAACACCACAGGAGTGTATTTAACTCCTAATTTTCGCATTTGGTCGGACAAATTTTGTTCGGTACTCGTACCTGTCTGCACGCAGATAGATTTGCCCGCAAAATCTTTTAAACTTTTAATGCCGCTATCTTTTTTGACCATGATGCTTTGAGAGTCATAAAAGATTATCGGGGCAAATTCCAAGCCGGTAGTGCTGTCGCGACTCGCCGTGTAGGTGGTATTTCGGCTGAGAATATCGATTTCTCCAGCCTGCAAAACTGTAAACCTATCTTTGGCGTTGAGCTTTCGGTATTCGACTTTTTCGGGATCGTCAAATATAGCCGCAGCGATCGCCCTGCAAACATCTACATCCAAGCCGGAGTATTTGCCTTTTTCGTCTACAAAGCTAAAACCCGGCAGTTCGCCACTAACGCCGCAAATCAATTTGCCGCGGCTGACAATTGTATCTATGCGACTCGGGCCTTGTTGCGATTTGCCTTCAGCAGTGGTGGCTGGTGTTTGACCTACTTGTGCCGATCGATCCCTACAAGATGCCAGCGGTGCCACAAACAACACACTTGCCAGCAACAGAAATCCCAATTTACGCATACATTTTACCAGTAGAACACTTTCTCGACGATCCTAACTTGTCGGTGTCGAGAACTGTTGCGATCGGCAATCTAGAAAACCTCACCATTTCAAATTAACCATTCTCAACCCGGTGTCGCACCCTGACAAGTGCACCGGCTAACCGCCTATTATTTTTTTGCCCGCTGCGGGCGATCGACCTTTCCTGTAATATTTATCCAATTTTGATTTAATGCGCTCAGAACCGCTCTGGTGCTAGGCGCTGCTCGGCTAAATCGCGGATTAGCGACAGCCGAGACTCGATGTACTCGTTCAACAAATCTGTTTCGTTGCCATTGAGCGCAGAGTTCATCTTCAATTGCTTCAGCAGCCACTGTACCAGGGTTGCATCGTCCAAATTGACTAACAGAGTCGCTTGGGTGGTTTCAATTAATGACCAGAGTTGGCGTAACATGACTGGAGTCATAAAACCTCGTTGAGCGTAAATACGCACTTAGTGGGCTGGCTGGGCGATGGGTTGGTCTTAGTGTTTCAAGCCGATAGACGAAAATTAGCCGTCTTGTCATCGGCTTAATGATTATTTTATATTTGACCACAATAACTTAATATAGTAGTGTCAAAAGCTACAACACACAAGATGTTATAAGAATTTCCAATCTCGTCACATACAGATAAATATCTTGATAAAAAATTAAGAATCTTTACATAAAGACCGGGCGGTTGAAACCGCGTCTACACAAACAAAACCCGCCGACGCGGGTTGAAGAGTCGTAGCGTAGCGGGGATCCATCCATCGCACGCACATTCTCTCAAATTCCATATTTCTTAGTCCGCGGAGGCGGACATCGTTTGTGTAGATGCGGTTTCCAACCGCCGTCCTGAGAAAATTGAGCGATTAGTCCGCGGAGGCGGACATCGTTTGTGTAGATGCGGTTTCCAACCGCCGTCCTGAGAAAATTGAGCGATTAAGCAGATAATTCAGCAGCGGCCAACTTTTTAACCCCCGCTAGAATTATTTCTAATTCAGCGATGATTTTCGTAGCGCCCTCCAAATCGTTGGATTCGGCCAGAGTTTGAAGCTGAGCAGCCATCTGGGGCATTAACCGCACCGCCGCCGTAGCGCTGACACCTTTAATTTGATGCGCGCGGCGGGCCAGTGTCTCCAAGTCTCCCGAGGCGATCGCACTTTTAGCAGATTCTAAATAACTGCCAGTATCCACCACAAAAGCTTGCAATATTTCCCGCTCAAAATCTAAATCAGTGCCGGCAATTTCGTGCAAGCGTGCCATATCAACTACGCATTCTAGATCCGAAGCAGAGTTTTGGACTTGCTCACCCTTAAACTGAGGAATTTCAACTTTTAACTGTACCGACCAATTTTCTAGTACAGATTTTAACTTTTCGATGGAAATAGGTTTGCTAATATAATCATCCATACCCGCCGCCAGACACTTTTCCCGATCGCCCTTCAAAGCATTTGCCGTCATCGCAATCACCACCGTCTTGCGATCGGGCTCCCTCGAACCAGCAGCAGTGCCTGTCGCTTCCATGCGGCGCAATTCCAGCGTAGCTTCGTAACCGTCCAAAATCGGCATCTGACAGTCCATCAGCACAATGTCATACTTTTTGATAGCCAGCATCGATAGCGCCTCAGCGCCGTTATTTGCCACATCCGTCGCACATCCCAAAACCTTGAGTTGATTCAGACCAACTTTTTGATTGATCGGAGTATCTTCAACTAACAAAATCTTTAAGCTAGCTAACTCCCGGTTGTCAATAGAGGAGTCTGGATTTGTCGTTGGATTTGCCAGCCGCGAGTCAACCACTGCACCCGGGGCGATCGCATTTACCAAGCACTCAAACAGCCGGTGAGCTTTCACAGGTTTAGTTAAATAACCGCTAAAACCAATATCTACCAAACGTTTAGCCTCCGATGTCTGAGTAATTGAAGTCAGCACCACCCAATGCGTCTGCTGCATTGCCGGCTCAGCAATCATCAAACGTTCCAGACTTCCCGCCACCATTTCCGGCAACTGAATATCAACCAAAACAATATCGTAAGGGGATTTTATGCTGACAGCTTTGTACAGAGATGCGATCGCCATCCAACCATTCTCAACCTCATCAACTTCCATCCCCCACAAAACAGCCATTCTCAGCAGCACTTTTCGCACTGTGGGCTTGTCGCTAGCAACTAACATTTTCTGCCCCGCCAGCACCGTTTGCAAATTCACTGAGCACGCTGTCCCAGCCCCAGTTAAATTTTCCTTAAGTGCCGGCACAGTAAACCAAAAAGTCGAGCCTTTACCGGGGGTACTTTCCACACCAATTTTACCCCCTAGCAGCTCCACCAACTGCTTAGAAATAGCCAGACCCAAACCTGTTCCACCGTACTTTCTCGTAGTAGAAGCATCAACTTGAGTAAAAGATTGAAACAGCTTTTTTTGGTCTTCGGCAGCAATCCCAATCCCTGTATCTGTGACCTTGAACAGTAGGAATAGCGAGCGATTGATTCCTAGTTTTAATGGTTGGATATTCTCTAATTTTTTCTGGTCGTCGCTGGCTGCCAATATCCCAGGAATCCTGCCAGTTGAAACCTCAATTACTATTTCTCCTGCTTCCGTGAACTTAATCGCATTGTTAATTAAATTAGTGAGGATTTGCCGCAATCGTGCTGCATCCCCTTTAATTTGCAGCGGCACGTCGGTATCAATCAGCGCCACCAATTCTATACCTTTAGTTTGTGCGGGAGTTGCCAACAAATCCAGCACTTCATCCAGACAGATACTGAGGTCAAATTCGATGGTTTCTAAGCGCATTTCTCCAGCTTCCAGTTTGGAAAGGTCAAGAATATCGTTAATGATGGACAGCAAATTTTGACCGCTGAGTTTCAGCGTCTGCACAAAGTCTAGCTGTTCGGGAGTAAGATTTGTTTTCAGCAGCAAATCTGTCATCCCCATCACTCCATTCATCGGAGTGCGGATTTCGTGACTCATATTTGCTAAAAATAGTGACTTCATTCGAGACGCTTCCAAAGCGGCTTCTCGGGCTTGCTGCGCTTGCTCGAACAGAGTAGATTGCTGAATGGCGATCGCCAACTGCACGCTCAACCTTCCCAGCAAATCCACCTCAGAATCAGTCCAAGCGCGCGGGGCACTGCACTGGTGGGCAACCAGCAACCCCCACAACCGATTTTGACGCTTGTCCAAACTCTCGATCTGCGACTTAATTCTAGGAGTTTCTGGCGAATATTCTATTGCTAATTCCTGACTTTCGTCGCCGATAAAAATTGGTACAACTAAATTAGCCCTTACCTGCAATTTCACCAGTAAATCTCGGTGAATCTGGCTCAAATTAGCATTATAAATATCTTCAACTGCTTGAATCTTGCCAGCCCGGTACATCGCTTTGTAACTTTCCCCAAAAGATTTTTCCTGAAGTTTTCTGCCCAGCATAGGCATCCAATCAGATCCTACAGATTCGACAACCACAATCCCTGTGTCATCGGAATCAAAACGATAAATTACCGTGCGATCGGTTGCCAGTAATTGCCGTACCTCTTGTACAGCCGTGCTCAGAGTTTGAGTGAGGTTGAGAGACTGTCGCACTCGCTGGGCGATCGCCGAAACTAGCCGTTCCTGTTCTGCCTGTTCCAGCAGCATTCTTTCAGCTTGCTTGCGTTCTGTGACATCGCGAATTACCGCAGCAAAGCACAGCGGTTCGCTGGTTTGAGGGTGCTTAACCAGAAAAGCATTCATCACAACATCAATGTGTTTTCCAGTACGCAAGTGCTGCATTTTACCTTCTCCTTGCCACTGACCCTGACTGATAATTTTTGGCAAAATCTCTTGACTAAATTCCTGTTTAAAAGTTTCGCCGATATAATCCCATATTTCCGTATAAAGCAATTCCGAAATATTCTCTATTCCCACCAGTTTTCGTCCGGCTTCATTAACAAACAGCGTTTGCCCTTCGAGAGTAGCCATACCAATAAAATCGCTGCTATTTTCAATCAGCGACACAAATTTTTGTCGTTCTTCTTCACCTTTTTTGCGTTCAGTAATATCGCGCTTAACGCAGACGTGACAAATTATATCGCCGCTGTTGTTAATCACAGAGTATGCCGCCACCTCGATCGCCAGCGTGCGACCTTTTTTAGTAAAGTTAGTAATTTCGCCCCGAAAAGTTCCAGTTTTCGCTAAACTTTTGGAAATCGCAGAAAAGCGTTCCCCCGCCACCAGCGGCGGCGTTTCTATTTCTAATTCGGCGTCTGTATATTCTAATAGCGATTGGTGAGCGCGATTTTGTTCCAGGAAAAACCCATCAGCATCGATAATCACCATCGCATCGTTGGAGTTTAAAAATATTTCTCGGTAAAGTTTGAGTTTTTCCTCAGCTTGCTTGCGTTCGGTGATATCCCTTTTGACGCTGACGTAACAAACTACTTCCCCAGCATCATTGAGAACCGCAAAAGCCGAAAGTTCCACCTCAACTATTCCCCCTTGCAAATCCTTAACACAGGTCATTTCGCCTCGGTAACTCCCTGTTGCGACCAAGATTTGCAGCACCGATGCAAATGTCTCTTCTCCCGTATGAATTGCAGGGGTTTTACCCCACAATTTTGATTCACTGTAACCCAGCAAAGCCGTGTGAGCTTGATTTGTTTCCAAATAATAGCCTTGCGGGTCTAAAATGGCGATCGCATCGTTAGACTTTAAAAATATTTCTTGATAAAGTTGCAGTTTTAACTCAGCTTGTTTGCGATCGCTAATATCCGTGAACAAGCCATAATAAACTATCTCTCCCGATCCTTGCATTTCCGGTTGTGCAGCCCCTTGAATCCATTTAAGTTTTCCAGAGGGAGTGATAATTCTGCCTTCCCACCGCCAAGGCTGCAAATTTTCCGCAGCCAGCCTTACCGAGTTCCGAAAATCATCTCTATCTTCGGGATGAATCATGTCAACAATTGCACGAATATCCTGCTGAGCCACCTCCGGTTCTATTTCATACAATTCTCGGCAGCCCGCGCTCACAAACGAGAAGGCTATCGAGCCATCTAGATGCAAGTCAACTTGATATACCGTACCGGGTACGCTAGCAGTAATTTTTTGCAGTTTGGCTTGGCTTTGATTCCGGGCTTCATCTGTCGCCTGCAATTGAGCAATCTCCCGAGAAATACCCAAAATCCCAAATATACTGCCATCCGCATCGCGCAGGGGCAGTTTTTGCGTGTCAAAGACCTGCTGTTTGCCACCTGCACAGGCGATCGCCTGGTAGGGATTGCGAACCGTCTCCCCCCCCAGCACAGCTCGATCGTCCTCGCGAATGCCTCTAATTGAGCCGTGGCGATCGCCAAATACTGCTGGTTCTGAGAAACCTAATTCGATATCATCTTTGCCAATAATTTCTTCAACCTTTTTCCCCAAATATGCAGCAAAACTTTGATTGACAAAAATGTATCTAAAATTTCGATCTTTCGCAAAAACTCTATCCGGCGCACCGTCCATTAAAGCCCGCAACAATAGCTCTTGGCTTGACCCATCTAGAGCAAAATTATTTTGAACAGTTCCCTTGACATCCGTCTGTTTAGCTGCTAAATTAGTTAACGATTTAACACAAATTTGAGCGACAGTGTGGAGCAAACAAAGGTGTTCAAAATTAAAAGCAGTTCCCTGCTCTGCACCGATGAAAAATACTCCCAACAATTCTTCACTGTCCTCCGGGTTAGCCGGTGCCATCAACACCGACTTAAACTGAGCAATTGGCCCGCCAGCGATGTTGTACGCCCAGTCTCGACTTCCGGCCAGCCATTGGGTGCGAGTAGCTTGCAAGCAGGCTGCTATTTCAGATTTGACCGATTCAGTTAACGGGTGTAAGTGTTGCAGGTAGATGCGATCGTCCGGTAGAGTTAAAAGTGTGATCGTCTCAGCAGGAATCAGGCGCCCGAGATGTGCCAGACAAGCAGACCAAATTTCATCAGCAACCGCAGCAAGTTGTACATTCTCCGTAAGTTCGTTGAGAACTTGCAGTTCCAAGGTACGCTGGCGGACTTTGGCCTTGAGGCTGGCGGCTAGGATTTGCATAGTGCTCACCACACTGGTTTCCTTATATTATAATTATTCATCTTCAAAGTTTTTTAAACAATCATCTTAAAATACATCCGGCAAAAAGACAACTTTTTTATATTTATATAACTTTTAATTGCTAAAAAACCAAAAGCGCGATCGGGAGCGAAGCGACACCGCAAGGCACCTGCTTCGCTCCAGCAGCGAGGTTTAAAGGCGAAATTATCCCATTAAAATCACGTTATCGATCACGTGAATGACACCGTTGTCAGCTTCGATATCGGCCGCGACAACAGTAGCATTCTTCACCTCAAAACCGTCTGAACAATCAATTTTAATCGGCGAACCTTCTAAGGAAGTAACAAAACCGAGTTTTGCCAAATCTGCCTTCATAAACTTGCCGGAGACGACGTGAAACATCAAAATCCTGCTCAGTTGGGGGACATTCTGCACTAGGGTTGTGATAGTTCCCGGTGGCAATTTCGCAAAAGCATCGTCAGTAGGTGCAAAGACAGTGAAAGGGCCCGGACTTTTGAGCGCATCTACTAAATTAGCTACTTGCACCGCCGTTACCAGGGTTTGGAACGAACCCGCACCTACGGCAATATCAACAATATCAGGCATTTGGTTCTACCTCGTTTGGCAAAAAAGTTCTATTAAGTATCGTAAACTGATGCGTGCAACAATACCTACTGTATTTGTTGAAAATTTTGTAATTCGTTTGATCGTTCGGACTTCAGTCCTCTCTTTTTTTGCGGACTGAAGTCCTCACTACGAACCTAATAATGGTTATTTTACACATAAAATTACTAACCAATTTGCACTTTAACGGCGCGATACTTTGAAATTGCTACAAGACTGCTTGCGGTTGGGATACCAAGATCTCTGTTGCTAAATCTGCTATTTCAGAATTTAGGTTTTCTTCCTTGTAAATGCTGAAACTGCCGTACAAAATTGAAATTTCAAAAATGTCTGTAGTAATTACAGCAGGCTTGCGGTGTTCCGGTTCGCCCAAAGAAATTCCTAAAAATTCTGCTTCAAGTTCGCCAACTTCCTCTTCATCGTGTACAGTCCACCCGATATCGCGACAGTCCTTAAATGCCAGAACATAAGGCAATCTTTCTTCTGGATTGTAGACGCATTCGATCGATACCTCGTTTCCCCACGAAGAGACCTTGACATTGGTAATTAAAGATGTAAAACCACCCAAACCAAGTAAGTTATAGTCATCCTTCCAATCATTCATTTAATTTTTCTCCCGTATTGTGAGTACCTGGAATGAAATTGCCAAATTCGTCTCGCGTTCGCAATAAATGACCATCTCGATCGAGACGGAAACCTTTGTTGATATTTCTGCCGTCTGAGGCATATTTCGGTGCTGGCGTTCTAATCACTTCACCGTTAGGACGGATCGCGAGTGTTGACTTATCCAGAAATTTATATGCAACATAGCCATCTCTAGTAGTTCTGATTTCTGCACCCAGTCCACGCAAAAAGTCATCGACTTCTTGGCGAGTCATTCCGGTTAAGTCTCCAAATTCCGATGCAGTTCCATTTCATCCAACTCCCTAGTTCAACTTTGACTACGCGGTTCTTTTCCGCTTCCGCTTTAGGCAAAGTCAGGTTTAAAACCCCATTTTTGTACTCAGCTTGTACGCTGTCATTTTGAACTCGTGCAGGTAGGGGAATCACCCGGCGGAAGGAACCGTAAGCTTCCATGCCCGGAATTTCTAATTTTAGATTTTAGAGGCGACCCCACGGATAAATTCGGGGGAAGAGAGGATTTTAGATTTTCGATTTGGGATTGATTCCACGGATAAATCACGTGGCGGATACCACCTGTGAAATTCTTGGTCATCGAGTTCGGCGGCCGGTACAAAAGCCACACCGTTAGATGCGCGATCGGTTGCCGGAGTTAAGCTATCAAACAACCGATTCATTTCTCGCTGCAAGGAGTCCATTTCCCGCAAAGGTTCCCAACGAATAAGTGCCATAATTGATACCTCAAATCTCTTAAGTTTCTAAAGGTTGAGAAACACTTGATTCAACCTGTATCTAATATATTTAAGATCCAGAAACTGTGGGATGCGGTTTTCTGGAATTTGCCGATCGCATTTCCGAACATTTGCGATGGTTAATGCTGAGCCAGCCCAACAATTTTAGATTTTAGATTTTAGATTTTAGCAGTGACTCGACTGATGAATCTGGTAGCTGGAACTGAACTCTCTCATTTTGGCTCTCCACGACTCCTGTGGGAAAGCAAGTATCCGTTTTTAGGCGAAGTCAGTCGATTTAAGATTTGACTCCACTGCTGAATCAAAGGACGAGGAAATTCCATCTAGAATTTTTCGCAGCAGGCGGCGCGATTCAAGCGCAGCGCAACCCAACAATTTGAGATTTTAGATGCGCGATCGAGAATTCCCCACCTAAAATCTCAAATCCCAGATTTCAAATAGAAACACCATTAACCCCACCGTGAATGCTGATAAGAAGCGTAGGTATCAAACAAAGCACCCACTAAACTAAAAGCTAGACCAATCACCAAAAATCCCTGGAGGGGACAGCCGCTGCCGAAAGTGGCTAAAAACTGCAAAATCTGGTCTTCTCCAGAACGACCGACTGCTTGCAAAGCAGGCACAAGACCGATCAACGAAAAGCTAGTCAATCCCGCGCCGATTAACAATAAGGGAGCGACAAAGCTCAAGAGGCCCGTCAGCAGTAAAGAGCGAAGAAAATTAGGAAATATGCTCATAAGAGTCAGTAAATTCAGCTAAACTGCCGAAAGGTGCAAGTAAAATAAACTTGTCCTTTTCTACGATAGGCAGCGATCGCCCTCAGTGGCCAATTCTGTCAGAAATCTTAAATCTTAGAGAAGAAACTTGTTTAAGATTTGTAGATAGATTTCATTTTTGCAGTTGTTCTACAGTCAAAGTCCCTTGAGCACAACTACACCATCAAGCCTCAGTTTGTGGAGTCAGCGGTTACTGGCAGCCATTTTATTGGGCGGCCAAGTCATGCTGCACTTGCTAACTCGCAAAATTAACCGTCGCAACACCCTTGACCAAATGGCAGCAGTTGGCCCGGAATCGCTGCTGATTTCTTTGCTGACTGCGGGTTTTGTCGGCATGGTATTTACGGTTCAGGTAGCCAGGGAGTTTATTAACCTCGGTGCCGGTAATGTCGTCGGTGGCGTTTTGGCTTTGTCTTTGACTCGCGAACTCGGCCCGGTGTTAACAGCCGTAATCGTTACGGGACGGGTTGGTTCGGCTTTTGCTGCGGAAATTGGCACGATGCAAGTCACAGAGCAGATAGATGCCATGCTGATGCTCAGAACAGACCCGATCGACTATTTAGTAATTCCCCGCGTTTTAGCTTGCTGCTTGATGCTGCCAATTCTGACAATATTGTCCCTCGTCACGGGCATCGCCGGCGGGATGCTGATTGCGACGACAATGTACGGCATCTCTCAAAATGTGTTTTTAGAATCAGTCCGCCATTTCCTGAGTCTGTGGGACATTTGCAGCGCTGGTATTAAGGCTTTTGTGTTCGGTGGTTTGATTGCTGTCATCGGCACTAGCTGGGGTTTGACGACTACCGGCGGCGCCAAAGGCGTCGGCCAATCGACTACCACAGCGGTGGTGACGGCTTTGCTGGCTATTTTTATTGTTAACTTTTTCCTGACTTGGCTGATGTTTCAGGGTACTGGCTCTAGCGTACTCAAAGGCTTGTAAGCTAGGAAATGGATAAAATATAAATAATTGGCAACATTACTTTACTACCCCCTGATTTAAACCCGTGACTACAACTACCTCTGGGACTGCGCCCACAGATACGATCGAACTTGCACCGAGTTATGCGATTCCCCTAGTGCTGGTACTGGCCTCTGTACCGCTGCTGTTCGTGCAGAAGTGGGTGAGTTTGCCGCTTTCGGTGTTCGGCTTGTTTCTGATGTACCAAGCCGCCACTATCCGGCTACAGTTTACTCCAACGGATTTGGACATTTATCGATCGCAAAACTTAATCCGCCAATTTCCTTACCGACAATGGCAAAATTGGCGGATATTTTGGCCCGCAGTGCCGATTTTGTTCTATTTCAAAGAAATTAACAGCATTCACTTTCTGCCGGTTCTGTTCGATCGTAAAATGCTACAGACCTGCTTAGAACAGCGCTGTCCCCGTCAAGACTAAACAAGTTGTTAATTTTAAATTTTTAACTTCTTCTGTGCCCCACGCCGAACAAATTTCCTATGAATTCAGACGAATCTCCCACCCAAAAACCGCAATCGCAACCAGCCGCTGATGGCGAACCAAATTTGCCCGTGAATGAGACGGAAAACCAATTGCCATCTCAAATACGGAAATTGTCGATCGCCCAAAACGATCTCACATCGCAAATTCCTCCCGAAATAGACCCCTGGGACGAGGAAAACCCCCAAATCACCCCTGTGGTGGACGAAGCGGGCGCGATCGCCCAAAGTTCGCCAGAAACTGAGGATAGCGAATCTGAAAGTGCGATCGATCGAATCGAACCCGAAACAGACTCCCAGCCAACAGCAACCGCAGAAACGGTAACGCCCGTACCAGAAAATGTTACCGAAAGTTTGGCAAATAGAGTCAAAGCATTGCAACAGCAAGAACAAGATTTGACCGCCAGAATTGCCAGCTTGGAAGCCGACAAAACTAAGGCGTTAGAAGCCTTGGGCGAGGCTCAAGCATCGATCGGGCGTTTGGTACAAGACGGCTTGATACAGCTAGATCATCGCAAACAAGCGCTGCAAATTGAAGTAGAAAAACTCGAACGCAGGCGCGATCGAATTCAAAAGGAAATGCGAACTACTTTCGCCGGAGTTTCCCAAGATTTAGCAATCAGAGTTCAAGGTTTCAAAGACTATCTAGTCGGCAGTTTGCAGGATTTAGCAGCTACCGCCGAACTCTTAGATATGACGCCGCCGGTGCAAGAAACTTCCAAGCAAATCTCTGTTGAGGAGTCTCAATCCTCTTCCCCGGTAAATCCCAGATTTGCTGAACAAGGATTTCAAGAACAAGCCAAACAAATTCGCCGCACCCTAGACCAATATCGCACTCTCCCCGACTATTACGGCCCGCCTTGGCAACTCCGGCGCACTTTTGAACCCATCCACGCCGAACGGGTTTCTAACTGGTTTTTCACCCAAGGAGGAAGAGGTGCATTGCGAACTATGGGTTCGCGGTTGCAAAATATCTTGATTAGTTCGACGATTATTTCTGTACTCAGAAGCGTCTACGGCCCACGGGTGCGGACATTGGTGCTCGCGAACAGTCCCGAACGTTTGGGTGAGTGGCGCCGGGGTTTGCAGGATTGTTTGGGGATTACTCGCACCGATTTTGGCCCGGAAGGTGGCATTATTATGTTTGAGTCTGCGGAGGCTTTGGCCCAAAAAGCCGATCGACTCGTGAGAGATGGTAAGTTGCCTTTAATTGTGATAGACGAAACAGAAGATTTAATCAGTTTGTCGATGCTGCAATTTCCGCTGTGGTTGGCCTTTGCTTCCGATCCGCAAACTTTAACGACTTCTAAGGATTTTTAAAGAAGGAAGAAGGAAGAAGGAAGAAGGAAGAAGGAAGAAAAGACATCTTCAGAAATTAGTTTTAATTTCTTGCTATCCAATAACTAAAAATTAATTTAGGGAGATGTCAGAGGGCGGGAGATTAAAGAATAATCGTTAAGTTTGTAGTGAGGACTTTAGTCCTCAAAAGTAATGAAAGAGGGAATTTATTATGGGTGTGTGGTTGAGTTTAAATGCAGCATTGTTAATCGCAGCTTACTTGCTGGGTTCGATTCCAACTGGGTACGCTTTGGGTAAATGGATGCTGGGGATTGATATTCGGGAAGTAGGTTCTGGTTCGACGGGGGCGACTAATGTACTCAGGACTTTGGGGAAGGGGCCGGGGTTGGCGGTGTTGCTGGTTGATGTGTTGAAGGGCGTAAGTGCGATCGCTCTGATCCGCTACATCTACTCTCTAGAGTTTACCAGTCAGCTCGCGATCGGCGCCCATTTAGAAAATACAGCAACAGTCATTCCTTGGATGGCAACTTTAGCGGGTTTATTTGCAGTTTTGGGCCACAGCAAATCAATCTGGCTGGGGTTTACCGGCGGCAAATCTGTCGCTACAAGTTTGGGAGTTTTGCTCGGTTTGTACTGGCCAGTCGGCTTGGGAACTTTCGGAATTTTCGGGATAGTTTTTGCCCTATCGCGAATTGTTTCTTTGAGTTCGATTGTCGGATCAATTAGCGTAGCTGGATTGATGTTTGTGTTAAATCAGCCGCTAGCTTATGTATTGTTTGGACTGGCGGGCGGCGTATTTGTAATCGTGCGGCACCGCAGCAATATTCAGCGTCTGTTGAACGGTACGGAACCGAAAATTGGACAGAAACTGGAAACAGCAGCTAGCGATTAATTAGACCAGAGTGCGATCGCTTTTTATATCGTTTCTGCTGTCATAGGAATAATATCATTCCGAATGCAGTGT
This sequence comes from Microcoleus sp. PH2017_24_DOB_U_A, assembly GCF_020738205.1. Classification (NCBI taxonomy): domain Bacteria; kingdom Bacillati; phylum Cyanobacteriota; class Cyanophyceae; order Oscillatoriales; family Microcoleaceae; genus Microcoleus; species Microcoleus sp. PH2017_24_DOB_U_A. Next base: position 2,868 of record NZ_JAEQCT010000168.1, on the reverse strand, counting down.
GAGCTTAATATAGCCTTTCTCAAATAAATGAGGTATGCCCAATCCCTCCGCTTCGCTTCGCCCAATCCCTCCGCTTCGCCCTATTTGGTCAATGCCCATACCCTATGAGCACCGCACTGTTACTTAGAAAGGCTATATCTCGCGGCTGTCATCCTCGCGAGCGAGGAGAATCGCACTGTGGTATAATTCCCTAGTTAGCGGATTAGATATCAATTAGTCCCCATAACAGACCGCAATTCCAGCACAAATCCGGGCAAAATATCTTCCCCTGAGAGCGTAACAGGAGACTGCAATATTTCTATTTCTCGATCGCTCCTATAAATCTCCACACTCCGGGTTTGCGGGTCAATCAACCACCCCAAACAAGCGCCATTTTCCCGATATTCCTGCATTTTTTCTCGCGTTTCTTTGATAGAATCAGTAGGAGAGCGCAATTCCACAACAAAATCAGGACACAGTGGGGGAAATTTTCTTCTTTCCTCAGCAGTTAAAGCTTCCCACCTTTCGCGTTTTACCCAAGAAGCATCGGGAGAGCGATTACCACCATTTGGCAGTTTAAAGCAAGTAGAAGAATCAAAAGCAATTCCTAAATTTGGATTTCGGCGACTCCAGGATTGCAGTTGATAGGATAAATCCATATTGCGATTTCCCGTTTCTCCTCCCGTCGGTGGAACCATCAGCAGTTCTCCTTTGGCATTTCGTTCAAATTTATAATCGCGGTGATGTTGGCACAGTTCGTAAAACTGATCGTCTGTTAACTCGATCCACGGACTTAAATCTAATTTTAAAGTCATCATGGCATTAACACCTATTTCCCTAATTCTTGAGAGCGCAAACAAGCTGCTTTCACTGCTTCGATCGCGGCAGAACGAAAGCCACTGCTCTCTAATTTAGCAATTCCGGCAATAGTTGTGCCGCCGGGACTTGTCACCCGATCTTTCAATTCTGCTGGGTGCATCCCCGTTTCTTGCAATAGCTTCGCTGTACCGAATACTGTTTGGATGGCTAATTGGGAGGCGATCGCCCGCGGCAGTCCAGCACAAACTCCGCCATCTGTCAAGGCTTCGATAAAAATCGCCACATAACCAGGGCCGGAACCCGAAAGCCCTGTCACCGCATCCAGCATACTTTCGGGCACTTCGACCACTTCTCCCACAGCCTCAAAGATCCGCTTTACCAATTCTAAATCGGCTGGTTGCACAAGTTTTCCTGGGGCGATCGCACTCATTCCCGCGCCTACCGTTGCCGGAGTATTTGGCATCACCCGCAGCACTACTCGCCCCGGAAACGCTGCTTCGAGCTTGCTCAGGGGAACTCCTGCCAAAATCGACACGATCGCAGCTTCTGGCTGAGAATTAGCTGTTTCTCCATTATTTGCTTGTTGGCGATCGATCCCCACGGCCAATTCCAAAGCTACTTTCTCAAAAATTTGCGGTTTAATCGCCAAAAACAGCACTTCTGTAGCGGTAGCAACTTCTAGATTGCTGGCTGTTGTTCCAATTCCGTAGGTTGCCGTCAAAAATTCGCGCCGTTGCGGTTGCGGATCGCTCACCAATATTTCTGATGGTAAATAAACTTTTTGTGCTATTAAGCGGGATAAGAGAGCTTCTCCCATTACTCCGCCGCCGATCGTACCAAATTTTATCATAGTTATTGGTTATTAGTTATTGGTTATTGGTTATTGGTTATTGGTTATTGGTTATTGGTTATTAGTTATTAGTTATTAGTTATTAGTTATTGGTTATTGGTTATTAGTTATTAGTTATTAGTTATTAGTTATTAGTTATTAGTTATTAGTTATTAGTTAACAGTGCGTTGTTTGTAGGATGCGTCACTTTCGACTATCTAAAACTTCCATTTCTCATCTGGTAGCGACGCACCTTACTATACTGGTTTTTTGAATGAATTTCTGTCAACAACTTTTGGAGTCAACTGTCAACAGCCAACAGCTTTCGGAATCAACTGTCAACTGTCAACTGTCAACTGACTACTGAGCCATTTGAGCTTGTTCAGCCGGCCAGACTGTCGGTGCGGGAGCAGCCGCAGCAGGGCGCGGGCGGCCTTGAGCTGGGGGCACTTCGTGAACCACACCAGACTGAGTTCTTACTTGCACGCAGCTAGGCGTAAACAAGAAAATGCTTTCGCCAATACGCTCTTGATGACCGTCAAGGGCATAAGTACCGCCCGCCACAAAGTCCACAGCTCTTTGCGCTTGGTCTGGATCCATCACCGTTAGGTTCAAAACAACAGATTTGCGTTCTTTAAGAGCTCGAATTGCTGCCGGCATCTCTTCAAAAGTGCGCGGCTCCATTACTACTACTTCCGAAATCCCGTTCATAGATCCAGGCATTCCAATCACGTTATTCATTACTGATCCTACTCCCCCGGTTGGTGCAACAACATCTGTACCTGTCGATCCTACTACTGACCGCTCCCGCATTCTGCGATTTTGGCGGCGTTCTTCTTCTGCTGCGGCGACAGCAGCAGCAGAAGTGGAAGTGGCGGAGTTTGGTTCAGGCTGTTGGTAGGCGTTCGCAAAGCGCTCGCTTTCGGTTTCGTCGTACTCGTAATCGTATTCAGGCTCATTGTTGAAGCCTACAAAATCTCGTAGCTTAGAAAAAATGTTCACCATTTAAGCTCCTTCACGACTGTGCTGCCCCGACTATACTCGCGTTGCGGGTTAGCCGCGGGTCGTTAACTACTGCTACACAAAACTTAGCTAAACTTTCTCAAGTCTCACTATTCAATCAAGATTGCTCTTGAAGGGTTTGCTTCCTGCTTCACCCAAGGGAGTCGGCTCGCAACTTGTCCACAGGCGTAAATTCGGATGTAGCCCATCCTAATCCAAAAAACAATTCTAGCGGTCGC